>JAYQPQ010000058.1:0-3081 GCA_038145405.1 Porticoccaceae bacterium
GGTCTGCGCCTGCCGCTGGCATCGCTAACCTTTATCAAGGAACGGCACCAGCCCGAGGTGATCGATCCCTTCGCCCACGAGGGGCAGCTGCGGCTGCCCGATCTGCCGCACAGCGTGGTCGACTATCATCTGCGTGCCGATCAGGCCCAGGCGCGTCAGCACGGTATTGAGGGTCAGTTTGCCGAGGAGAACATCACAGACTCGGACGTGCATATCGGCACGGCGCTCTGTTGCGAGCTGCGCAACGGCCACATTCACTTGTTCCTGCCGCCGCTGTCGCACACCGACCAGTATCTGGAGCTTTTGACCCACATCGAAGCCACCGCCGCTGCGCTGAACCTGGCCGTGGTGCTCGAGGGTTACGATCCACCGGTAGATCACCGCCTGCGCAAGCTGTCGGTGACTCCGGATCCCGGCGTCATCGAGGTCAATATTCATCCGTCCTCGACCTGGCAGGAGATGGTAAAAAACACCGAAACGCTTTACGAACAGGCGCGTCAGGTGCGCCTGGCTGCCGAGAAATTCAATCTGGACGGCCGTCACACCGGCACGGGCGGCGGCAACCACGTCACTCTGGGAGGGCCTTCACCGGCGGATAGCCCGCTGCTGCGCCGACCCCAGGTACTGGCCAGCCTGATTCGCTATTGGCAAAACCACCCCGCACTGTCCTACCTCTTCTCTGGCCAGTTTATCGGTCCCACCAGCCAGTCTCCGCGCGTGGATGAAGCCCGCGATGATACGCTCTACGAACTGGAAATCGCCCTGCAGCAGATCCCCGAAGGCGACGAGGTCCAACCCTGGCTGATCGATCGCATCCTGCGCAACCTGCTGGTGGACATGACCGGCAACACCCACCGTGCCGAATTCTGCATCGACAAGCTCTACGCGCCAGGCTCAGTGACTGGCCGACTGGGCATTCTGGAATTCCGCGGCTTTGAGATGCCGCCTCACGCGCAGATGAGCCTGGTGCAGCAACTGTTGCTGCGCACGCTGGTGACCTGCTTCTGGCAGCGGCCCTATCAGCAACCGCTGATTCGCTGGGGCAGCCGACTGCGCGATCAATGGATGTTGCCGCACTTTATCGAGGAAGACATTCGCCAGGTAGCGGGCGACCTGAACCTTTGGGGCTACGCTTTTGATGCGGCCTGGTTTGCGCCCTTCCTGGAATTCCGCTTCCCGCGCCACGGTCGCGTACAAATCGGCGATCTGGAGCTGGAGCTGCGCTTTGCCATCGAACCCTGGCACGTACTGGGCGAAGAAATGAGCTCGCAGGGCACGGCGCGCTATGTCGATTCGGCGGTGGAAAAGTTACAGGTGAAAACGCGCGGTTTGCTGGCCGAGCGCCATCGCGTGCTCTGCAATGGGCGCATGGTGCCCTTGCAGCCCACTGGGCGGGCCGGCGAAATGGTTGCCGGGGTGCGATTTAAGGCCTGGGATCCACCCTCGGCGCTGCACCCCGTCATCGGCAACCAGGCGCCGCTGCGTTTAGATATTGTCGATACCTGGAGCCAGCTCAGCCTGGGCGGCTGCACCTATCATGTGGCGCACCCCGGCGGACGAAATTACGCTACCTTGCCGGTCAATAGCTACGAAGCCGAAGCCCGCCGCAGAGCGCGATTCTGGGCTCAGGGCCACCAGGGCGGGCGCATCGAGGTGGTCGAGGAGCAAGGCCATCCGCTGCATCCCCATACCCTGGACCTGCGCTACCAGACCCATGCCAAAGGATAGGGCAATGCGCCACTTGTAATTTGTTCGGCCATTCTCGACAATCATCCCAAGATGACGTCTTTGTGAAACTATGACCTACTGTGTTGGCATCTGCTCGAATCAAGGCTTGGCATTGGCCTCGGATTCACGCACCAATGCCGGCGTCGATAACATCAGCACCGTCAGCAAGATGCATGTGTTCGATGCACTGCCAGACCGGGTGTTCGCCCTGCTCACGGCGGGTAATCTCGCCACTACCCAGGAAGTCATCGATCGCCTGCAGCGCGACCTCGACAACCGCGCCACTCCCAGCCTGGCAACCTGCCACTACCTCTTTGAAGTTGCAGAATATATCGGTCAAACCCTGAAAACCGTGATTGCGGCGCACAGTCCTACACTCAGCCAGAGCGGCGTCAGCGGCGACGCTACTTTTATTCTCGGCGGTCAGATTCAGGGCCAGAAGCATGGCCTGGTGATGATTTATCCGCAGGGCAACTACATCAGTGCCTCGGAGGACACGCCCTTTATGCAGATCGGCGAAACCAAGTACGGCAAGCCGGTGCTGGAGCGCGTCGCGTCAGCGTCTATCTCCCTGGAGGACGCAGCCCGCCTGCTGTTGATCTCGCTGGATTCTACCGCGCGTTCCAATGTATCGGTGGGTCCGCCCTTTGAGCTGTGCCTGATTCCGACCGATCGCCTGTCCTCGGGCCGACGCCTGAAGTACGACAAGAAGTCACCGGATCTGAAGCAGATTCGCTATTTCTGGCACGACGGCCTGAAGGATCTCTTTACCCGCATTCCACGTTTTGAGTGGGAAATCAGCCAGTACCAGCCCAGCCTGCCCATGCAGGATCAGGAACCGCTAGCGCGCAGCCCGTCGGACATCGTGCAGGAGCAGCAGCAGGCTGCTCAGGGCATCTTCAACCAGGACAAGCAGCCGAGTTAGGATTTGAGGCGGTAGCCGGTGCGGAAGATCCACCACACCAACACCAGGCAGGCCACTAGAAACATCAGGATCATGCCCAGGCTCAGCGCCAGATTGACGTCGGCCACGCCGTAAAAACTCCAGCGAAAACCACTAACCAGATAGACCACCGGGTTAAACAGCGTAATTTTCTGCCACAGCGGCGGCAGCATACTGATGGCGTAAAAGGTGCCGCCAAGAAAGGTCAGGGGCGTCATGATCATCAGCGGTACCACCTGCAGCTTTTCAAAGCCATCGGCCCAGATGCCCAGCACAAAGCCGAACAGACTGAAGGTGACCGCCGTCAGCACCAAAAAGCCGATCATCCAGAAGGGATGCATTATCTCGTAGTCGACAAAAAAGCGTGCCGTAATCAGCACCAGGGTGCCGAGAATCACCGACTTGGTAGC
>JAYQPQ010000058.1:3091-10973 GCA_038145405.1 Porticoccaceae bacterium
ACATAGCCCGCCAGTACTTCGACGAAGGACACCGGCGCCGACAGCAGCTCGTAAATGGTGCCGCTAAAGCGCGGGAAATAGATGCCGAACGAAGCGTTGGAAATACTCTCATTCAGCAACAGCAGCATGACTAGGCCGGGAATGATAAAGGCCCCGTAGCTGACGCCGCCAATCTCCACCATGCGCGACCCGATGGCCGAGCCAAAGACGACAAAATACAGGCTGGTAGACAGCACCGGCGAGGCAATGCTCTGCATCAGGGTGCGCCCGGTGCGGGCCATCTCAAAGCGATATATGGCGCGCATGCCGTACAGATTCATCAGCGCTCCCTCACCAGACTGATAAAGATTTCCTCCAGCGAGCTCTGGCTGGAATGCAGGTCCTTGAAGTCGATACCCAAGCGGTCAAGCTGACGTAGCAGCGTGGCGATGCCAGTGTGATCCTGCTGGGTGTCAAAGGTATAGATCAATTCGTTGCCATCGGCGGCAATTTCCAGATTGTACTGATCGAGGCCGTCCGGTAGGCCCTGAATGGGTGTCTGCAACTGCAGTCGCAGCTGCTTCTTGCCCAGCTTGCGCATCAGTTCATTTTTCTCGTCGACTACAATCAGTCGGCCCTTGCTGATCACGCCAATTCGGTCAGCCATTTCCTCGGCTTCCTCGATGTAGTGGGTGGTCAACACAATGGTCACGCCCTTGGCGCGAAACTCGCGCACCAGCTCCCACATGTCGCGACGCAGCTCGACATCGACACCGGCGGTGGGCTCATCCAGGAACAGAATCTCAGGCTCGTGCGCCAGCGCCTTGGCGATCAGAACCCGGCGCTTCATGCCGCCCGACAAATGCATGATGCGCGAGTTGCGCTTATCCCAAAGCGACAGGCTGCGCAGTACCTTTTCAACCAGAGCATGGTCTTTCGGCTTGCCGAAGAGTCCGCGCGAAAAGTTCACCGTCGCCCAGACACTCTCAAAGGCGTCGGTCGACAACTCCTGAGGCACCAGGCCGATCTTGGCGCGCGCCGCCCGGAAGTCCTTGATGATGTCGTGGCCATCAACCGTGACGCTGCCACCGGTGGGATTCACGATGCCGCAGATAATGCTGATCAGCGTGGTTTTGCCAGCGCCATTGGGCCCGAGCAGGGCGAAGATTTCGCCGCGACAAATATCGAGATTAATGTCGCTCAGGGCAGCTGGCCCCGACGCGTAGACTTTTTCCAGATTCTGGATCGAAATTACAGGTTCCACACCCTTCCCTGTGTTTATTATGCCGCGAATCCGGGCCAGGCCGGGACCCTATTACGGTGCAGCAGCTTACTTGGTCTTGGGCGGCAGGGTAAAGATGTAATCCAATGCCTGCTGCACCCACCAGGCCAGATTCTCGTCTTCGGCAATGCCCTCTGCATCGACATAGACAAAGCCGGTCAGTGGCTTGCCGGCAAAGTCCATGGCGCGCGCATGGGGCCGCTGCAGCAACTGTTGATAGGCATGGGGGCCGGCCCGCACCATCAGGTTGTCCCCAGTAATCCCCACACACATGTGCCCGTTCACCATCATGGCCAGCCCCCAAACATGCGCTTCTCATGGTGGTCGAAGAGATCCTGCGGACAGCTGCGCAGACGCTCGGCCAGACTTTCGTCATAGGCCATGTTTCAGCCCTCCAGTTTGCGCGGCAGGCGCGCCGTTAATTCGTCGAGGGTCAGGCCCCGAATTTCCAGAGTCTTGCTGGGTGAGACCAGGCTTGCCGTGGTCTGCACCTGAGAATCGGCCACCCCCAATTGCACCGCCAACAAGCGACATACGGCCTGATTTGCCTTGCCCTTTTCCGGTGGCACCGCCACGCGGATTTTCAGCGCATCGCCGAGCCAGCCGGCAATACCCTCACGAGACGCTCCGGGCACCACCTTTACCTTCAACCTGAGGGTCGCATCTGTCATCGCTGAAAGAGATTGAATAGCAGGGTCAACACCAGGCTGATCAGAATCATGGAAGTGATGGGAAGAAACACTCGGGTGTTATCGCTCTCGAAGCGAATGTCGCCCGGTAACCGACCGATCCAACTAAGGAACCTCTGAATAAGTCCCTTATGAGCCGAGTTTGCGTCGCTTTGGCAAAGATCGCGAGGCGCGGTGCGAAGGTCCCATGCCGTAGCTATAGGACGAGCGACGCAACGAAGCGAGCACGCCAAAGCGACCAAACCCATGTGGGACGCGACCTTATAGCCTCCCTGCGGCGTTGGGTCGCTGGCCAAGGGCAACCAGCATTGGCGGCGCGACCCGCCTTGCCGGACAGGCCGCAAAGTCAGCGTCTCGGCCACCAAGGACTTATTCAGAGGTTCCCTGCGCACGAAATACCAAACCATCCCCAACAGGAAAAGGATCAGACCGATCAGCATCAAGCCTTTGGCCATGACTAGCCCACCCAGCGCGAGCGCGACGTTTGTTCCATCCGCCGGATGCCCTGCTGCAGCCGCGGGACCCTGAGAAAATTGCCTGAGGCAATGCGCGGCAAACGTGAGCGCCGCCGATTATAGACATAGACCCAGCAGTCGAGCGTGCCACCCCGGCGCAGACGTACGGGTCGTAATACGCGCAGGTATTCGCTCTGGCTGGGACGGGCCGGATCATAATTTTCGTAGGCATCCAGCTGAGCCAAGCTGTGGGCGGGATTGCGCACTCGATAAATCTCGCCGCGTACCCGATCGACCGGGCGTTTCGATGACACCACTCCGGGATAGTTGCCAATACGAAACAGGCGCCCCTGAAACTGGCCTTGGTCGACGAAATCAGCCTGCGACGCCAGCCAGCGGCTCATGCGGCTGCCCGTGCCACTGAGCAAGGTTCCATAGACAAAAATCAGGTCGTGTGTCGCCACGGCTTAGCTATTGCGGTCGATATGCCCCAGATCGCGCTGGGGGTCGATGACATCGCGCACGCGCTGCTTGAGCTCTGTGATCTCCGGGAAGCGTCCTTCCGCCTTGCGCGACCAGACCCGCTGGCCGTCCAGATACACCTCGAAAACGCCTCCCGTCCCCGGCTTCAGCGTCAACGCGGCAATGTCACCGTCAAAGGTGGACGGCAACTCCTGCGCCATCCAGGCCGAGCACAGCAACCAGCGGCATTGAGTACAGTAATGAATTTCAACCAGATGGGAGGACATGGCAATATCCTGTCTCCGGCTCATGTGGAGTGCAATCGAACTGACCCAAATTAATATGCGGCTGAACGCCAAAGGCTATAAAGTCAGGCAGTCACATCCCAAAGGAACGCCAACTGAAGGCAAATGAAGGAAAGATTGACCGCATCATCCGCGTCATCGTTGGGCTGGCCGTGCTCAGCCTGGTCTTCGTCGGACCGCAAACAGCCTGGGGCTGGATTGGCCTGGTACCTCTGCTGACCGGCATTGTCGGCTTCTGCCCGCTCTATGCTGTGCTCGGCATCAATACTTGCCCGCACAAATCCTGAACCGGACTTGCACTCGCTGGTGATCTAGCGGCCCGCCTCGTCGAGTTGCCGGACCATGTCCTGATTGGCTTGGTCGATGTACTGGTTGATGTCCTGCTCAAACTGCGGCACGCCCTGCGGTTGCGTTGGCACGACCGGCAAACTGGCACCGCCAGGTTGCGGCATGCTGCTGGCAGCTTCCGGTGGCGGCTACAGCTGGCGGGATACCAGCAGGGCGAGAATGATCAAGGCCGCCAGTGTGACAATAATACGCATCGCTTCGCTCCCCTGATTTCAGCCCGGTTCTATTGACGCTGCTTGAGCAGGTCGCGAATTTCGGTCAGCAGCTTTTCTTCAGCCGAGGGTTCCGGCGGCGCCGGGGGCGCAGTGGGAGCCGCCTCTTCCTTGCGCTTTAGTCTGTTGATGACTTTCACCGCCAAAAAGATGGCGAAAGCGATAATGGTGAAATCCACTACGGTCTGAATAAAGGCACCGTAGCGAATCACCACAGCCGGTGCCGCATCCGTTGCCGCCTTCAAGGTAACGACCAGGTCGGAGAAATCCACCCCACCCAACAACACCCCAATGGGTGGCATGACTACATCGGCCACAAATGACGATACGATCTTGCCAAAGGCGGCGCCGACAATGATACCGACGGCCATATCGATGACATTTCCGCGAACCGCAAACTCCTTGAACTCTTTGATCACACTTATGATGCAAGCCTCTTATACAGGATGATTTCTTTGCGCCGACGGCCGCCCTTGGTGCGGCCGCAGCGAGTCTCAGCTTAGCAATTTGGCCTCAAGATTTATCGTGGCGCCAGAAAACAACCGCGAGATGGGACACTTGGCCTTGGCCGTGGCAGCCAACTCCGCCAGCTTCTCGGCGGACAGTCCAGGCACTTCGGCTTCGCACACCAGATCGATATGGGTGATCTTGGGTCCGTCTTCATTGCCTAGGTGCACCGATGCCGTGGTTTCAACGCGGGTGGGCGTCAACCCTTCCTTGCTGATCAGGGCCGACAGAAACATGGAATAACAGCCGGCATGCGCGGCGCCGACCAGTTCTTCGGGGTTGGTGCCCTCGCCCTCTTCAAAGCGCGAGGCAAAGGTAAAGGGGCCCTCGATGGCACCGTACTTCATTACGCCCTTGCCCTCTTTCAGGGTTCCGGTCCACTTAGCGTTCGCAGTTCGTGTCGTCATGAACAAGTCCTATGAAAAATGAATGGTGATAGTTTGGCTGGATCGATGCGCCGAGGGGACTATGGTACCCAAAATTAGCTAGAGGGGTGAGACGCCAAACAGCCAGCGATGCAGCACAAAGGCAAAGAGCGCCCACACCAGGGTGCCGGCGACCAGACAGATGCCAGTGCCCCGCAGCGTGCCCTCCGGGTAACGTGTACCCAGATGGCGATCGCGACGGCGCGACACAGCAAAGCCGGCAATGGCCCAGGCCAGAAACAGGCCGAACAGCAGCACATCTTCCAGACGTCCATTCGAGATCAGGTGCGCAAAGGCCCAGATCTTGACGCCGGCATACATGGGATGGCCCAGTCGCTGCTTGAAATGATTGCGCGGTATATTGGCCGCGGCCAGCAGCACAAAGGCCAACCAGGTGAAGGGCAGTGCCACCCAGTGCGTCCAGATCGGCGGATTCCAGAGGTAGACCGGCTCGGCTCGTGCCAATCCATACCCCCAGATAATTAGTGCAAAACCCAGCAGTGAAACCAGGCTGTAGATTCCCTTCCAGGCTTTCTCGCCGTAGCGGGTGATCAGCCGCTCCCGCAGCGAATCAGCAAAGATACGGAAAGAATGCACCCCGATAAAAAGGATCAGACCGGCGATCAATAGCATCATGGTTTTTGCCCTCGTCGTGCATCGAACATGGCTTGTTGCTCGAGAGTAGCGTCTTTCTGATAGCAAGCCTTCCACTCGCTATAGGGCATGCTGTAAACCATCTCCCGTGCGGCTTCGTAATCCACCTCGATCCCGCGCTCAGCCGCTGCCGCCACGTACCACTTGCTCAGGCAATTACGGCAAAAATCGACCAGGATCATGAGGTCAATATTCTGCACTTCCTTGTGTTGGTCCAGATGTTGCAGCAATCGGCGGAAGGTGGCCGCTTCGAGGTCTTGCTGGAGTTGAGGATTCATCTACGGACCCTGCGTTGATTAATGCGTCAGGGAGTATACAACTGCGTTGGTGCCCAGGCGGAAGGCATCGGTGGAGGGCTTGAGCGGCATCCGCTCATCCGCATACCAGTCCCAGAAGTTGGCCAGGTCGCTGTTGTGCCCGGCCAGCATGGCCAGGGTGCCGTCATCGCTGAACAGGCCGTAGTAGGTAATCATGCCGCCCGGCACGTGCTCACTCATGGCCTGCAGATCCTCCACCGGAATGTGCGCAGTCCAGACTTCATGGTTAGCCTCCAGCGGCACCAGAGGCCGCCCCGGAAAGGCGCGGCGCACCTGAGATTCAAACTGGTTCCACTGCTGGGGGCCATCGAAGTCATCCACCAGAACAAAGCCGCCGCGCTCGACAAATTCGCGCAGGTGCACCACCTCGTCATCGGTCAACTCCATTTCCCCCGGTTCGGACACATAGGCGAATGGATAGAGAAAAACCTCCTCGCTGCCCAGTTCGACAATGCGGTAGGAGCCGACCTCCACATCGACACGGGTCGAGCGCTTGAGAAAGTCGTTCAGGTTGCGGTCGGAATCGGGGTAGTTATGTGCCCACCCGCGATGCCCGATCAGGCCGTTGGTGCCGAAGTGCCAGCGCGCCACCACCAGCTCGGTGGCCGGGGGTTCATTCTGGTAGACGGTGTTGCGACGGGTATTGCTGAAGGGTTGCGACCAGGCAAGGCTGGACTCTGACAGCGCCGCCAGCACGATCCAGCCGATAAGCATATGCCTGACCATCGGGCCATCTTAGCCCCGGTACTGGCATTACGGAATACACAGCTCGGCCAGGTTGATGCCCGCATTGGGCTACAATTACGCCAACCACGAGGGGACGGACTCCATGCCAACGACAACCTTACACCGATTTTTCCTGGCTTTTATCGGCTCCATGACTCTGCTGGGCAGCGCAGCAGCAAGCGCGCAAATGGAGGCGGAGCTTCCCACCATGAACTTCCACCGCATTAACGAGCGGTTGGCAACCGGCGGGCGCCTGCTGGAAGGTGGCGCGGCCGCGCTCAAGGAACAAGGGGTAACGGTGGTCATCAATCTGCGCGACGATTCAACCAATGCCGAGGAAGCCCAGTTTGTCGAACAGGGCATCCAGTGGATCAATATTCCAGTGGTGTGGCGCAACCCGGAAAACGAAAACTTTGCCCGCTTTAGTGAAGTTATGCGTGAACACCAGGACGCCAATGTATTGGTGCAGTGCTCCTCCAACTACCGCGCTTCAGCGCTGACCTATCTCTATCAGGTGGTGGTGGAAGGGGTTCCGGACGAAGAGGCTCGGCAGGATGTGTTGGCTATTTGGGATCCCAGCACCAACAGCACCTGGACCGAATTCCTCGACGGCATCAAAAGCGGAAACTAGGATTCGCTGACGAAGGAAAAACGCGGGACGCGTCGTCCCTCGACCTCGACCTCTTCGAGAAACATGGCCTTGGGTCGCACCCACCAGCTGTAATCGCCGTACAGGCATTGGTAGACCACCAGCTCCTCTTCCGTTTCGGAGTGCTTCGCCTCACCCATAACGCGGTATGGCTGGCCTTTGTAGTGCTGGTAGATGCCGGGTCTGATCGGACTCATAGAAACGACCATCGATAGAGAACGGCGGCCTGGCCGCGATAAATGCCCTGTGTGTCGATCAGATTCCAGACGATGGCGTCCTCGACCCGAAAACGCTTACGCGTCGACGATATCCTCACGCCCATGTAGTCGTCGATAAACCCCTGCTCCGTAACGCGGGCCAGCAACAGGTCTCGCTCCGCCTGGGTACGCGGCTCTGCCGAGAGTCGCGATGGTAGCTTAATAAAGTCATCCCACTCCATCTCGAAAAGCTCCTGAGCTTTTCTATTGCCATAGTTAAAGATTGGATCGGTTTGGGTGCCGTGGGACACGACGGCAAAGAGAGCTTCGAAGAGGGCTTGATGGCGTTCCGCGCCAGATCGACCAGTGTCGATCAAATCCCTGCCAGTCAGGCGAGAAAAGCTGGAGAGCATTAGCTCAGCATGGGCTGCAAGAAAATGATTCTCGTGAGAAGGTGAGGCTACCGTTAGCGGCCGTCGCGAACTGGTCAAAAATCGTTCCTCCGCCCCCATTTATAGTTAGTTAGCATGCTCTTCGCTATTTTAACTTTGTTTAGAGTTGAGCGACTTAACTGTATCCTCAACTCGCTTTATAGATGCCTTTACTTGAGCTTTATCGCGAAAGGTTTCTAGTTCTTTGAAAGAAAAATGCTCTGACTCCAGTGCGGTTGCAAGG
>JAYQPQ010000059.1:0-10808 GCA_038145405.1 Porticoccaceae bacterium
AACCCATCCCGTGCGCGTGCAGGTACATACCCTGGGCGGCTTTTCCGCCCACGCCGGGCAGGACGATCTGTGCCACTGGTTGGGCGCAATTGCCGGCCAGCCGCTGGTGCGGCTTGTGCATGGCGAAGCAGAGGCACTCGAGACCTTGCGCGAGGTGCTGGCGCAGGAAGATGACATAGCAACGGAAATCGCCGAAGCCGGCAGAAGCATCGAATTCTGAGATTCCAGAATTTCCCTAGCGTGAGAGAAGCCCTGCTTCGAGTGCCTGGATGAGTTGATCCATGGCCTGGCCGCGGTGACTCAAATGATTTTTCGCCTCGGGGCTGAGTTCGGCCGAGGTGCAGGCCAGCCCCTCGGGCTGGAACAACGGGTCGTAACCGAAGCCATTGCTGCCTTTGGGTTCCTGCAGAATGCGCCCCGGCCAACGTGCCTCGCAGATCAGGGGTTGCGGATCGCGCGCGTGGCGCATGAGCACCAGCACGCAAGCGAAGTGTGCGGTGCGCGCATCATCGGCCACCTGTTCCAGTGCCTCCAGCAGTTGCTGGTTATTTTGTGCATCGGTGGCACCGGCGCCGGCAAAGCGGGCCGAGTAGATGCCGGGGGCGCCTTGCAGTGCATCCACGCAGAGCCCGGAATCGTCGGCCAACGCGGGCAGTCCGGTAGCAGCGCACACGTGGCGCGCCTTGATCAGGGCGTTCTCAACGAAGGTGAGGCCGGTTTCTTCTGCACCCTGAATGTGCCATTCGGACTGCGAACGAATCTGCAGCCACTGCCCCAGACGTTGCTGAAATTCGCCTGCCTTGCCGGCGTTGCCGCTGGCCAACACCACCTCGGGAAGCTTGGCAGAGTTCACTGGTCGTACAAAGTGCGGGTAAAGCGCAGTTCGAAAGCAGCGCGGCTGCCCGACGGCGTCACGCTGAGGAAAAAGTGTAGTGGATCCTGGTCGCTGATGCGAAAAGAGGCCAGGTAGTAGGTGGCATCGCCCTCGCGAATCTCGACGAATTCCAGGTCTCGTGTTTGTCCCAGCAGGTTCTGGATGCGTCCGCTGATCTGTGCCGGCAGGCCCAGGCTTTCACCCTGATCGGTGCGCTGGGTGAGGGCAATATTCACCAGCCCGATATTGTCGGAGCGTGTCAGTTGGTAAATGCCGGCTATCTCCGGGTCGATAAAACCGCTGTTGAACACCGAGTAGTGCACGCGGTAGGCGCCGAAGTCCTGCGCCACATCCTGCTGGGCAAATGCGCCCGGCGCGAGCAGAGACAGCAGCAGAGGCAGCCAGCTAGCGATGCGCTGAATCACGTTCGGCTGTTCCGTGTCAGGTGGTAGACCGCCGTTTCCGTAAACAGATTGGGCAGCAGGCCCTTACCCAGGCGATAGAGCGGATGCTCGGCCAGCATCTGCTGATTGAGCGCGCGGTAACTGCGTTCGCGACAATGGGCTTCGAAGTCGGCGACCGTACAGAGGTGAATATTGGGCGTGTCGTACCACTCGAAGGGCAAACTTCGCGTCACCGGCATGCGTCCGCGCCAGGCCAGATAAGTGCGTGCGCGCAACTGGCCGAAATTGGGGAAGGTGACAATGCACTCGCGACCCACGCGCAGCATTTCCTCCAGGATGATGTCAGGATAGCGCATGACCTGCAGTGCCTGCGTCATGATTACCATGTCAAAGGAGTTGGTCGGATACTCGTCCAGATCGCGTACCAGTTCCTTTTCAATCACATTGATGTCGCGCGCCAGGCACTGGCTAATCTGCTCCGGATCGTTTTCAAGACCGTATCCGGTTACGCCGCGGTGATCCATGAGATGGCGCAGCAGGCGGCCGTCGCCGCAGGCCAGATCCAGCACGCGTGCTCCCTGCGGCACCCATCTGGCGATATGGGTCAACTCGAATCTCACGCCGCGCCTCCCACCGGGATATTTCCCAGATACTGGCGCAGCGTGTCGACATAACGCGGGATAGGGGCGAGGAAGGCATCGTGGCCGAGCTGCGAATCGATGTTAGCGTAGCTGACGTCGCGGCCGGCACCCACCAGGGCATTGACGATTTGTTGCGAGCGCTCGGGCGAGAAGCGCCAGTCGGTGGTGAAGGACACCACCAGAAAGCGCGCACGCGCGTGACTGAAGGCCTTCACCGCATCGTGATCGTATTCCCGCGCCAGATCGTAGACATCCAGCATGCGGGTAATTAAAAGATAGGTGTTGGCGTCGAATTCCTCGGCAAAGCGATCGCCCTTGTAATTAAGGTAGCTCTCAATTTCAAATCGAATGGGCGAGTTGGTGCCGCGCTCGAAGGTACCTTCGTGCAGTTCGCGACCAAAGCGCTCCTCCATCTGGTGCTGCGAGATATAGGTGACGTGACCGATCATGCGCGCCAGCGCCAGACCCTTGACCGGCGCCACACCCTTTTCCAGGAACCAGCCGTCGGCAAAGTTGGGATCGGAGGTGATGGCCCGACGCGCCAGTTCGTTGAAGGCGATGTTCTGAGGCGTCAGATTCATAGCCGTGGCAATCAGCAGGCAATGGCGCACGCGCTCGGGATATTCCAGGCTCCAGCGCATGGCCTGCATGCCGCCCAGGCTGCCGCCGATCACCGCGGCCCAGACCTCGATACCGAGCAGGTCGGCGAGCTGGGCCTGACTGTTCACCCAGTCGCGAAAACGCAGGGGTGGAAAGTCGGGCCCCCAGACGCGACCGGTGTTGGGATTGACAGTGCGTGGCCCGGTACTGCCGTGGCAGCCGCCGATATTGTTCGGTACGACGACGAAAAATTTGTTGGTATCGATGGCCTTGCCGGGACCAATACAGCTGTCCCACCAGCCTAGTTTCTCGCCCTCGACTCCTGTGTGATAGCCGGCCGCGTGGTGATGGCCGCTCAGCGCATGGCAGATCAGCACGGCGTTGTCGCGCGCAGCGTTCAGTTCGCCGTAGGTTTCGTAAACCAGTTCATAGCTGTCGAGCACCTGCCCACAACTGAGCGCCAGCGGCTTGTCGATGGTTGCGCGCTGGGGTGTAACCAGTCCGACGGAATCTGCAGGCAGCTGTGCCATGGTCGCGCGCTAGAAGCCGGGCACCACAGCGGGCACCAGGCCGGCTGCAATGGCCAGATTGGTGACCAGTACCTGCAATACGCGGATTGCCAGAAACATCAGAATCGGCGAAAGGTCGATGCCGCCCATGGGCGGCAGAAGCTGACTGAAGGGCAGCATGATGGGTCGCATCAGTTGGTTGATCAGATCGAAAGCCGGATGCGAGATATTCAGTCCGCCCAGTACCACAAGGAAGCTGACGATGATGACGATCATCAGGCCGTAGTAATAGAGCGTCAGGGTCAGATTGATCAGGCTGATGGCAGCCCAGGCCAGGGCGGTGAGCGGGCTGATCAGCACGCCTGCACGCACCAGTGCCAGAGATTCGATAATCAGTACTGCCACAAGCAGGGCCCAGACCAGGGCGCTGCCGTCCACTCGACCCACCGAGGGCACGGCCTTGCGCAATAGTTTGACCGGCACGGCGGTGGCCTTGACCACGAATTGGCTGATCGGGTTGTAGTAGTCCGCCCGCGATGCCTGCAACAAGAAGCGCAGGATGCAAATACCCAGATAGAGGCCGCCAAGCGTCTCGGCGATCAAGGCCAGAACTTGTTGCAACGTACTCATGAGCTGGTATCGAGCAGGGTTTCGAGTTCAGCCGCGCGGGCCGCACTGGCGTGCAGGGCGCGTCGCACGATCTCACTGAAATCGTCTTTGCGCAGGGAGTCCAACGCGCGCTCCGTGGTGCCACCCGGCGAAGTGACCTTGCGGCGCAGCTCAGCCAGGCTGTCGGTTGATTTCGCCGCCAGTTCGGCAGCGCCGGCACAGGTTTGTATGGCTAGCTGTTTGGCCAGATAAGGGGCCAGGCCCAATTCCTCGCCGGCCTCCACCATGGCTTCCATGAACGCAAAGAAGTAGGCCGGCCCGCTGCCGGAAACGGCCGTCACCGCATCGATATCCTGTTCGCGCGTCAGCCAGACGCTGATACCCACCGCATCCAGAATGGCTTGGGCGCGCTGACGCTGCGGCTCGGTGACGCGTTCATTGGCATAGAGTCCGCTGGCGCCAAGTTTTACCAGGGCGGGCGTGTTGGGCATGCAGCGCACGATGGCTTGCTCGCCCAGCCAGCTCTCCAGTGCTCGTAGGGGCACGCCAGCGGCGATGGAGATGACCAGAGCGCCTGGTTTCAGGTGCGGCTTGAGCCCGCGCGCCACCTCGGCCATAACCTGCGGCTTGACCGCCAGAACCAGAATGTCGGCACCGGCAATAGCGCTGTTGTCCGCGCTGAAGCGGATGGATTCGCCTGCCGGCAATTGGGCAGCCAACCGTTCGTGCTGCTCCGGCGAGGGATCGCAGGCGAGGATGCCGTCTGGTTTTTGACCCTTGTCGATCAGTCCCAGAATCAGGCTGGTAGCCATGTTGCCCGCCCCGATAAAGGCGATATCAGTTGCTTTCATAGGTTCTTCTTAGTTGCGCGGGCCGAAAATATCGGTGCCGATCCGGACCATGGTCGAGCCGGCGGTGACAGCGGCTTCGAGGTCCGCCGACATGCCCAGCGAGAGTGTATCAAGATCGCTATGCTGTTTCCGAATTTCTGCGAACAGCGCCGCCATGCGCAGGCAGGCCTGGCCTTGACTTGCGGGGTCGCGATGGGGCGCTGGAATTGCCATGAGTCCGCGTACCTGCAGGCGCGGTAGTAGGGTAACCGCGGCGACCAACGCGGCCGTTTCGGCAGGGGCTACGCCGGCCTTGCTGGCTTCGTCGTCGATATTGACCTGTATACAGACCTGCAGGGGTGGCAGGTGCTGTGGCCGCTGATCGCTCAGACGCTCGGCAATCTTCAGCCGATCCAGTGTTTGCACCCAATCAAAGTAGGTCGCGACCTCGCGCGTTTTGTTGCTCTGCAGCTGACCGATAAAGTGCCAGCAGATTTCCAGATCAGCCAGGGTGGGGATTTTGGCCGTGGCTTCCCGCACATAGTTTTCGCCAAAGTGGTGCAGACCCAGCTCGCAGGCCGCGCGAATCTCTTCTGCACTGCGGGTTTTGCTTACTGCCACCAGGGTTACCGGGGCTCGCGCCACGGCAGCGATGCGAGCTTTAACCCGATCAATGTTTTCCGCTAATCTGGACACCTGATTCCTGTTAACAGCGAGCTCCCATCACCATGGATATTACCGAACTTCTGGCCTTCTCGGTCAAGCAAGGCGCGTCTGACCTGCGCCTGATGATCAAGTTGCAGTCGTCCACCAGTGAAAGCCTGGCCGATGCAACGGCCGGTCTGTCGCTGGAGCAGGACAAGAAAAAGACCAGTTTGTATTAACCGGTGCTGGCCTGCTCGGCCAGCCATTGCTCCAGAATCAGGCAGGCCGCGATGGCATCCACCGGGCGGCGGCGATAGTCGCCGCGATGGCCCATCTCTCCCGCCATGGACTTGGCTTCCCGCGAGGTGAGACGTTCGTCAGCCAGCACCACCGGCAGGTTGCTCAGCTCACTCAGCCAGTCGGCAAAGCGCCGCGCGCGCTGGCTCAGTTCGCTTTCGGTCTGATCCATGTTCAGAGGAAGGCCCACGACCAGCAGTTTGGGCTTCCATTCCTTGATCAGTTTGCTGATGGCAGTGCTCTCGGCCTGGCCGTCGCGCATCGGCAGCACGCCGACCGGGGACACGATGCCATGATTAGAATGTGCCGAGGCCACTCCCAACTGGCGCAGACCAAAATCAAAAGCCAGCACCTGGCCGGACGGCAGATCAGGCACGGCCAGCTCCACCGGAGAGCCGACCGAAGTTGACGCCGGCCGCTCGCGCTGCGAGCTGTAGCCGATCGGCAAAGGGTGCGTTGAACACCAGATCCATCGGCGCCGGCGCTGTCAGCCAGGCATTCTGGCGAATCTCATCTTCCAGTTGGCCCGGACCCCAGCCGGCATAACCCAGCAGCATCAGTGTGGGGCTGGGCTGGTTTTCTCCTGCCATAGCCTGAATGATGTCGCGCGATGCGGTCAGACTGATCTCCTCCGATACCTGCAGGCTCGACTCCCACTGGCCGTCGCCGGTGCGATGCAGGATAAATCCGCGCTCCAGGCTGACCGGTCCGCCGCTGAGCACGACCTGGCTGCGCTGGGCACTGCCGCCTTCGATTTCCATTTGGTCGAAGATATCGCCCAGGGTGACCTCGGTAGGGTGATTGATCACCAGGCCCATGGCGCCCTCCGCCGAGTGCTCGCAGATCAGACTGACGGTGCCGGCAAAGTTGGGATCGGCCATGGAAGGCATGGCAATGAGCAATTGCCCGGTGAGGTGGGTGGGGATTTCAAAACCCGGCATCAGGGGATCGCTTCCAGCTGGTCAATGGCCCATTCTATATGTTCGCGCACCAGTTGCGATTCGGTGTCAGCCTGCTTGAGCGCCGCCAGCGCCAGCTTGTTGTCGCCGCTGTTGCCCAGGCCAACAGCCAGGTTGCGGCGCCAGCGCTGGTAGCCGATGCGCCTGATGGGCGACCCCGCCGTACGCTGCAGAAACTCCTCTTCGCTCCAGTTGAACAGCTCTACCAGCGCACTGTCTTCCAGCTGATGTCGCGGTCGATAATCATCCTCCCGATTGGCCGGACTCTCCCGGTTCCAGGGGCAAACCAGCTGGCAGTCGTCGCAGCCGAATACGCGGTTGCCCATTTTGCTGCGCAGCTCCAACGGGATGCTGCCTTGATGCTCGATAGTTAGATAGGAAATGCAGCGGCGCGCGTCCAGCACATAGGGCTGGGGAAAGGCGTCGGTGGGACAGGCCTTGAGACAGGCGCGACATTTACCGCAGTCGTCCGCGACCGGTCGATCGTCTAGGGGCAGTTCGAGCGAGGTGTAGATTTCACCGAGAAAATGCCAGGAACCCGCAGCGCCTGAGAGTAACAGCGTGTTCTTGCCGATCCAGCCCAGGCCGGCTTGCTGTGCCAGCGGTTTTTCCAGAACCGGGGCACTGTCGACGAAGGGGCGCTGGTTCAGATCTTCGCCCCACCAGAGGCGGATGCGTTCAGCCAGTCGCGCCAGTCGCTGCCGCATCAGCAGGTGGTAGTCGCGGCCCAGTGCGTAGCGCGAAATATAAGCCTTCTCCGGCTGCTCTAATATGCGTAGTGGCTGGGTGTCGGGCTGAAAATAAGGCATGCGTACGACGATAGCGCGCATCGCTCCCGGCACCAGCTGTTGCGGGTTCAGGCGCAGCTCGCGACGCTGCTGCATCCAGGCCATGTCGCCCTGATAGCCGGCAGCCAGCCAGCGATCCAGTTTGTCTTGCCACTGCGTCATGTCGAGATGCGTCACGCCAACCTGGTCGAAGCCGAGTTCGGCGCTCCACTGATCGAGCAGGGCGCGCAACTGAAGCAGACGGGATTCTGGAGTCATTCGCCTATAATGCCGCAAACTCCCTGCTTTCATGAATGCGAATCCACCATGGCCCGCCACCACCTGGACCAGATCGACTCCCTGTATTCCGCCGCACAAGCGCGGGAGCTGGATCGTCTCGCCCTACAGGAGCTGGGACTGCCTGGCATCCTGCTGATGAAGCGCGCCGGGCGCTCGGCCTTTGCCCTGTTACGCCAGTATTGGCCGGTCACCAGCCAAATCGAAGTCTTCTGTGGGGTCGGCAACAACGCCGGCGACGGCTATGTGCTGGCCGGGCTGGCTGCCGCTCAGGGCTGGCAGGTGCAGGTTTGGGAAGTGGCGGCCGAACGGGTTGCTGGAGATGCCGCCATGGCGAGGGACTTTGCCCTTGAATCCGGCGTTCGACTCGGTGCCTGGCAGGATTACCAGGCACTGGAAGATACCCAGGTGCTAGTCGATGCTCTGCTCGGAACCGGTTTCCGCGGGGCGCTGAAGGCATCCCTGGTGCCGGTGATCGAGGCTATCAACGCGCGCGAACTGCCGGTTCTGTCACTCGATCTGCCATCCGGCCTGCAGGCCGATACCGGTGCCGCCGACACCATCGCGGTGCGGGCGACCGTGACGCTGAGTTTCGGCCTGATGAAAGCGGGCCTGCTTACTGGTGCAGCGCCGGATTACTGCAGTGCACTGTGGCTGGAAGACCTGGATTTGCCACTCGCCCTGACTCAAGGTCTCAGTCCGCGGGCCCGGGTGCTCGGTGGTGCGGACCTGCAGGTTGTGCGGCGGCGGCGGCCGCGTTCGGCACATAAGGGGCAATTTGGCACCCTGGCAGTTCTGGGCGGCGATTTAGGCATGGGCGGCGCCGCCATGCTGGCTGCTGAGTCCGCATTGGCATCGGGTGTCGGCCGGGTACGCCTGGTCACGCGCGCAGCGCATGTGGCGGCAGCGCTGGCGCGCTGCCCAGAACTGATGGTACAGGGTCTGGAGGACACGGAAAGTCTGCCCGCGCTATTGCGCGATTGCACGGCTGTGGCGGTTGGCCCCGGCCTGGGGCTGTCGTCCTGGTCGGCGCAACTGCTCGAGGCGGGGCTGCAGGCGGGCAAACCGATGGTGATCGATGCCGACGCGCTGACTCTCCTGGCAGCACAACCGCAGCAACTCGCATCTTTGAAAAGTGAATCCATACTCACCCCGCACCCCGGTGAAGCCGCGCGCCTGCTCGGATGCACCGCGGCGGAAATACAAAGCGACCGATTTGACGCCCTCGATCGCCTGGCGGAACTCTCGGCGGCCACCATAGTGCTTAAGGGCGCGGGCAGTCTGGTGACGAGCCCAGAACAGCCATTCGCACTTTGCAGGCAGGGCAACCCCGGTCTGTCCGGTGCCGGCACCGGCGATGTGCTGACCGGGCTGATCGGTGCCCTGCTGGCAAGGGGTCTGCCGGTGGGGGAGTCGGCCCGTGCTGCCGTGCTATTGCACGCCCTGGCTGGCGATGCGGAAGCGGCTGCTGGCGAACAAGGCATGCGCGCCTCCGAATTGCTGCCGCATATACGCCGGTTGATTAACGGACTGCCCCCACATGACTAGGCCCAGCGAGCGCTGTCTGGTGGCATCGGAGGCCGAGATGCTGGCGCTGGGCGCCCGTCTGGCGCCGCGCCTGCTCGAACATGGCGTGGTGGCGGTGTATCTGATGGGTGATCTGGGGGCCGGTAAGACCACCCTGTGTCGCGGCATTCTGCAAGGTTTGGGCTATCGCGGACGGGTGCGCAGCCCGACCTACACCCTGATGGAAACTTACCAGCTTTCAGATACTTGTGTATGCCATTTCGACCTTTATCGTATGAATCATCCAGAAGAGCTTGAATTTATTGGCTGCCGAGATTATTTTGTGCAGGGTAACATCTGTCTGGTGGAGTGGCCCGAGAAAGGCGAAGGCTGGCTCCCCCCGCCAGATTTGGAAATTGGCATCGCTCAGGTCTCGCAACAGAGACAGGTCAGGCTGGAGTGGCATCGATGAAGACTGCTGGCTGGTCGATAAGGCTCGATAGACACCCGGGGTGGCAGGGAATCTGCGCCCTGCTGACGCTGACGCTGCTCAATCCGCTGGCTCAGGCTCAGACCCGCATCGACCAGATGCGTCTGTGGCGTTCCCCCGACAGCACGCGAGTGGTATTCGACCTGAGTGGCAGTGTCGAGCACAGCCTGTTTGAACTAGAAAATCCCCATCGCATCGTGCTCGACCTCGACAAGGTCGTGGTAGCAGCCGACACAGCGCAACTTGAATTGACCAACACCCCGGTGCAGCAGATTCGTACCGGCAGCCGTCCCGACGGCGGCCTGCGCATCGTGTTCGATATGCGCAGCGAGGCCCAGCCGCGCTCCTTTGTGCTGGAGCCGACCGAGGGTTACGGCCATCGCCTGGTGGTCGACCTCTTTGATGAGGCCAGGGCAACAGTGCGCACTATCGTGGATTTCACCGAGGTCAATCGCGATGTGCTGATCGCAATTGATGCGGGCCACGGAGGCGAAGATCCGGGTGCCCTGGGACCCGGCAACGTGCAGGAAAAGCACATCGTTTTCGGCATTGCTCAGTCCCTGAAGCGCCAGATTGATGCCATGCCAGGCTACTCCGCTGTGTTGGTGCGTACTGGCGATTATTACGTCTCGCTGCGCGATCGCGCCGAACGTGCCCGCGCCGAGCGAGCCGATCTCTTTGTTTCCATTCACGCCGATGCCTTCGATCAGCCTTCCGCCTACGGTGCCTCGGTCTACGCGCTCTCCCAGCGCGGGGCCACAAGTGAAACCGCGTCCTATCTGGCGCAGCGGGAAAACCGCGCCGACCTCATTGGTGGCGTCGGCGAACTCAGCCTCAGGGACAAGGACGCGACCTTGGCGAGTGTGCTGCTCGATCTTTCCATGACCGCCACGCTGGACAGCAGCCTGCGCGTCGGCGACGAGGTGATACGCGAGCTGGGGCAGGTGACCCGCATGCACAAACGCCAGGTCGAGCAGGCCTCCTTCGTCGTACTGAAATCGCCCGATATGCCGTCCCTGTTGATTGAAACCGGCTTTATCTCCAACCCTGACGAGGTGCGCCGCCTCGCCGATCCGTCCTTTCAGTCAACCCTGGCCGGGTCGATATTCCGCGGTATTCAACGTTACTTTGAACGCTATCCTCCCGAAGGCAGTCTGCTGGCCCAGAATATTTCCCTGCTGCCGAAGACCTATGTGATCCAGCGAGGCGATACACTATCCGAAATTGCCGAACGTTTCGGAGTATCCATGGCCTCGTTGCAGCAGCAGAACAACCTTCGCGGTACGGTTATCCAGGTCGGACAGACCCTGTCGATCCCCGCCGGCTGATTCTCGGCGGTGGCTTCCATCCATATTCTTCCGGCCCGCCTCGCGGACCAGA
>JAYQPQ010000060.1:0-10653 GCA_038145405.1 Porticoccaceae bacterium
CCTCGGAATAGAAGGCCTCGCGCATGCTGCGCGCTCCGTACCAGAAAGACACCCTGCGCGTGGTATGCAGTCGGTTGAACTGATCGTAGATATGCGAGCGCATGGGCGCCATACCGGCACCGCCGCCGATAAAGACCATCTCGGCATCGGTGTCCCTGGCGAAGAACTCGCCGAAGGGTCCGAATACGGTGACCTTGTCGCCCGGCTTCAAGCCAAATACCCAGGAGGACATTAAGCCGGGGGGCAGACCCTCGGTGCGCGGCGGTGGCGTGGCAATTCGAATATTGAATTTCAGAATGCCCTTCTCCAACGGGTAGTTGGCCATGGAGTAGGCACGAATCACGGGTTCTGTCGCCGTCGACCTGTATTTGAAGAAGCCGAACTTCTCCCAGTCGCCGAGGTACATGGGCTCGATATCAAAGGACTGGAATTCCACCTTGCCGGCTGGACGTTGCAGCTGCACGTAGCCTCCGGCGCGGAAATGGACATCGTCGCCCTCGGGCAATTTCAGTGTCAGTTCCTTGATGAAGGTGGCCACGTTGGGGTTGGACACTACCTCGCATTCCCACTGGCGCACGCCGAAGACTTCCTCCGGCACCTTGATCTTCATATTCTGCTTGACTGGAACCTGACAGCTCAGGCGCCAGCCTTCCTTCACCTCGCGCGGCGTGAAGGCAGATTCCTCAGTCGGCAATATCGAGCCGCCGCCATCTTCAACAATGCAGCGACACTGGGCACAGGAACCACCGCCTCCACAGGCTGATGCCAGATAGATCTCGCCGTCGGCCAGGGTATTCAGCAACTTGCCACCAGCAGGAACGGTCAGATCCTTTTCGCCGTTGATGCTGATCACGACATCGCCCGTGCTCACCATCTGCTTGCGTGCATACAAAATCATCACAACCAGTGCCAGGACCACCAGCGTGAACATCACCACGCCGGCGACAATGGTCATTGTTGCTGCTGTATCCATTAACTATTCTCTCTCGTCACGGTTAGAGGTCGATGCCGCCGAAGGACATAAAGCCCAACGACATCAGACCCACGGTGATGAAGGCAATACCCAGGCCCTGCAGCCCGGCGGGCACATCACTGTATTTCAATTTCTCGCGAATACCGGCCAGGGCAACGATGGCCAGAGCCCAACCGACGCCTGAACCTGCACCAAAGGACACCGACTCCCAGAAGCCGTAGTCGCGCTCCACCATAAAGAGTGAGGCGCCCAAGATGGCGCAGTTCACGGTAATCAGCGGCAGGAACACGCCCAGGGCGTTGTAGAGTGCCGGCACGTACTTGTCGAGGAACATCTCCATGATCTGCACGATGGCGGCGATCACGCCGATATAGCTGAGCAGCCCCAGAAAACTCAGATCCACGCTGGCAAAGGCCGGGCTGATCCAGATCAGTGCACCTTCGCGCAGCAGATAGGTCAGGATCAGGTTGTTGACCGGGACGGTGATGGTGATGACCACGATCACGGCAATGCCCAGACCGATGGCGGCGGAAATTTTCTTGGAAATAGCCAGGAAGGTGCACATGCCCAGGAAGTAGGCCAGGGCCATATTGTCGATAAAAATCGACCGGACAAAGAGCGAAATCATTTGTTCCATCAGTGCGCTCCCACAGCCTTGTTATTGGGGCAGATACGGTATTCCGGCTGCTCCACCTGGTCGGTTTTCCAGGTACGCAGAGCCCAGATGTACAGGCCAATCAGGAAGAAGGCGCTGGGCGGCAGCAACAGCAGGCCATTGGGCACGTACCACTCGGGCATGATCTGCAGGCCAAACAGGGTGCCGGACCCGAACAGCTCGCGCACCACAGCCAGCGCGAGCAGCATGGCGCTGTATCCCAGTCCATTGCCGATACCGTCGAGGAAGCTGATCACCGGCGGATTCTTCATGGCGAAGGCTTCGGCGCGACCCATGACAATACAGTTGGTGATGATCAGACCAACGAAAACGGAGAGCTGGCGGCTGATCTCGTAGGCATAGGCCTTCAGAATCTGATCCACCACGATCACCAGCGAAGCGATGATGGTCATCTGCACGATGATGCGGATGCTACTGGGAATCTGCTTGCGGATCAGCGAAACAAAGTAGTTGGAAAAGGCGGTAACCAGCGTCAGCGCAATACACATGACCACGGTCACCCGCATGCTGGAGGTAACTGCCAGGGCCGAACAGATTCCAAGAATCTGCAGACCGATGGGGTTGTTATTGAAAATCGGGTTAAGGAGTACGTCTTTGTATTTGTTAGCCATAAATCAAGCCTCTCCTCGCATCAGATTTTCCAGGAAGGGTTTAAATCCGTTCTCGCCCAACCAGAACTGAACCAGGTGGCTGACGCCGCGCGTGGTCAGGGTCGCGCCGGATAGTCCGTCGACGCGGTGTTCGGCACCCGGGGCATTGGGATCGACGGCGCCCTTAATCACCTCAATGGCCAGATTGCCATCGCTGTAAACTTCCTTGTCGTGCCAGATTGCTTTCCAATCGGGGTTATCCACCTCACCGCCCAGTCCGGGAGTTTCAGCGTGTTGGTAAAAGCCGATACCGGCAACTGTTGAGGCATCGGCTTCCAGGGCGATAAAGCCATGCAGCGTCGACCAGAGACCATAGCCGCGGATCGGCAGAATGATTTTGTCCAGCGCGCCCTGCTCTTCCACCAGATAGACAATGGCGTAGTTTTCGCGGCGCCCAATCTTGGCCACATCATCGGCAGCCAGTTCGTCAAAGCTGGATGAAACCTCTCCACTGAGGGTTTTCGCCGCTCTGAGTGCGTCGTAGGATGCCGCATCCACGGCATCGGTAAATCTGCCAGTGCGCAAATCGACTACGCGAGTCTGAACGCGGGTAAACTGCTCTTCCAGCGGCACGCCTTCCTGCAGCAGACCGGCAGCCGCCAGAATGTTTTCCTGACGGTTGCGCTCGTCGTTAATTTCCTGGATCGGCTTTAACACCACGGCGGCAGAAGCGACCACCACGGCGCAGGCCAGGCAGACGACAAAGGCGACAATCAGGGTTCCACTGACGCTATCCTTGTTAAACACGTGCCATCCTCCTCTTGATATTGGCCTGCACCACGAAGTGATCGATCATGGGGGCGAACAGGTTGGCAAAAAGAATGGCCAGCATCATGCCTTCCGGGAAGGCCGGGTTGACCACGCGAATCAGAATACACATGGCGCCGATCAGCGCGCCGTACCACCAGCGACCGGCATTGGTCATGCTGGCCGATACCGGATCGGTGGTCATAAAGATCAGGCCGAAGGCAAAGCCACCCAATACCAGATGCCAATGGAAGGGCATGGCAAACATGGGGTTGGAGTCGCTGCCAATGAGGTTGAATAGGGTCGACAGCGCTGCAGCACCCAGCACGCAACCGGCGACGATGCGCCAGGAGGCAATGCGCATAATCATCAGCACCGCACCGCCGATCAGAATGGCAAAAGTGGAAGTCTCGCCGATCGAGCCCTGCATCAAGCCGAAGAAAGCGTCAAACCACGTCATTTGGCCGGTAATAGCATCCATACCCTGCTGGGAACCAACGCTAAGCATGGTGGCGCCGGTAAAGCCGTCGACGGCGGTCCATACGGCATCGCCGCTCATGGATGCCGGGTAGGCAAAGTAGAGGAAGGCGCGTCCGGTCAGCGCCGGATTGAGGAAATTCTTGCCGGTGCCGCCAAAGACTTCCTTGCCGATGACGATGCCGAAGCTGATTCCCAAGGCAGCCATCCACAGCGGCAGATCGGGCGGACAGGCCAGCGCAAACAGCACGGAGGTGACAAAGAATCCCTCGTTGACCTCGTGACCGCGCACGATCGAAAACAGCACTTCCCAAAAACCGCCGACGATAAAGACCACGGCGTAGATCGGCACGAAATAGCAGAAGCCATACCAGAAGTTGTCCCACAGGCTATTGGGATCGTGACCGGCCAGCAGGCCGATGAAAATCTGATGCCAGTCGCCACTGCCGGCTAGCCCATTGGCGGCAATAAAGGTGTTGGCCTGAAAGCCGAGATTCCACATACCGAAGAACATGGCCGGAAAGGTACAGGCCCAGACCGTAATCATGATGCGTTTGAGGTCGACACCATCGCGCACGTGACTGGCACTGGTAGTCACGCGGCTGGGCATATAGAAAATGGTGTCAACAGCTTCGTAAAGCGGATACCACTTCTCGTATTTGCCCCCCTTGGTAAAGAGCGGCGCCATCTGGTCGAGAATCTTGCGCAGGCTCATCAATGTTCCTCCTGGATGCGCGTCAGGGTATCGCGCAGGATGGGACCAAATTCATATTTCCCCGGACAGACAAAGGTGCACAGGGCCAGATCTTCCTCATCCAGTTCGAGCGCACCGAGGCTCACGGCAGTTTCGGTATCGCCGACGATAAGGGCACGTAGCAACTGGGTCGGCAGGATATCGAGTGGAAACACGCGCTCGTACACACCGATTGGCACCATGGCGCGATCGCTACCGTTGGTCGTGGTGGTGAAGTCCCAGGCTTTCTTGCCCAGCAGACGAGAAATATAGATGGGTATGGCGGAATAGCGATCGCGGCCGGCCTGGCAGTAATGCAGCATGGGGCGATCGCGTCCTTCCAGTAGCACAGAAATCTGATTGTCGTAGCGACCCAGATAGGCCAGCGGGCCCTGGGCTGCTTTGCCACTCAACACCGAACCGGAAACGACGCGATTTTCGCCGGTTTTCAAGCGCCCTCGGGTCAGCTGTTGCAAATCGGCACCGAGACGCGTGCGCAGCAGGCAGGGATTTTCGACCTGAGGTCCAGCCAGGGCGACCAATCGCTCTACCCAGAGTTTGCCGGTAGTAAAGAGTTTGCCGATGGCAATGACGTCCTGGTAGCCCACCGTCCACACCGATTTGAATTGGGTGACCGGGCTAAGGAAATGTATATGGGTGCCGCTCAGACCAGCCGGGTGCGGACCGGCAAAGGCCTGAGCCTGAACCTGATCCAGGGTCGGCAGTGGCAGCTCGGCCTGGGGAGCATGGCTGACAAAGACCTTGCCCTGCGTGAGGCGTGTTAGCACCGTCAGGCCGTCACGGAAGGCCTCCGGTTGGGCGCCGATGGCGACACGCGGATCCATGGCCAAGGGGTTGGTATCCATGGCATTGACGAAAATCGCGGCCGGTTCGGCATCGATTGCCGGAACGCGGCTGAAGGGTCGGGTGCGCAGGGCTACCCACTGACCGGAGTTGACCAGTTGATCGACCACAGCCTGACACGCCAGGCCAGCCAGGCTGCCGGAAGCGTAGCTGCTGAATTCAACAGCTCCCTGTTGCTCGTCGATCTCGATGACGACCGACTGCAGCACGCGAAATTCGCCGCGATTGACCTCAACGACCTTGCCACTGGCCGGCGCGGTGAAAACGACTCCAGGGTTTTTCTTGTCTTCGAAGAGCGGCGCACCGAGCTTGACCGAGTCACCTTCAGCCACCGCCATGGTCGGCTTCATGCCGATGAAGTCGGGGCCAAGCACAGCAACACGCGTCACCACCGGCGCATCGGCAACCTGCTGCCCTGGCGCACCGGAAATCGGGACGTCAAGTCCCTTTTTGATTGAGATCATAGACTCTAGCCTGTAGTCGAGAAGGGCTGATCCGTCAGTTGTTAGGGGTACCGCTCACTGAACGAAGGAAGGTTCTGGTCACCTCGGGACGGTCTCCAGACACCAGCTCAAATGCAGCTCCGAATTATAAATTCACCTCACCGAATCCGCCAGTGCGCAATCAGCGGAAAACTGGATTCAGATCAAGCAGGAAACAGCTTCCTGGCTAAATTTGTGCCGGATAGCGGGCGTAGGAAACGCCGGCCATCTTTTCCAGCACCCGGTGCACCTGGCATGTGTAACCGAACTCGTTGTCATACCAGAGATAGAGGGTACAGCTGTTGCCATTGGTGATGGTGGCCTTGCCATCGACGATGCAGGCTGTGCGCGACCCGACAAAATCCGAAGAAACCACCTCGGGCGAGTCGATATAGTCGATCTGCTTGAGCAGCGGCGAACGCAGCGCAGCTTCGCGCATAAATTCATTCAGCTCGTCTGTCTTCACTTCCTGCTCGAGCGTCAGATTCAGTATGGCCATAGAGACGTCGGGAGTCGGCACGCGAATGGCGTTGCCGGTCAGCTTGCCGGCCAGCTCGGGCAGCGCTTTGGATACCGCCTTGGCGGCACCGGTCTCGGTGAGCACCATGTTCAGCGCTGCACTGCGGCCGCGGCGCTCAGCCGGATGGTAGTTGTCGATCAGGTTTTGGTCGTTGGTATATGCGTGTACGGTCTCGATGTGCCCGCGCACGATGCCGTACTTATCGTTGATCAATTTGAGCGCGGGCACGATGGCGTTGGTAGTACAGGATGCGGCAGATACAATCTTATCGTCCGGCGTGATCTGATCGCTGTTGATGCCGGCGACGATATTCTTGATGCTGCCCTTGCCCGGCGCCGTGAGGAGCACGCGGGATACACCTTTGGCTTGCAAATGCTGCGACAAGCCGGCTTCATCGCGCCAGGCACCAGTGTTGTCAATGACAATGGCATTACTGATGCCGTAGGCGGTGTAATCCACCTCACTCGGCTTGTCGGCATAAATCAGCTGAATGACATTGCCGTTACACACCAGTTGGTTCTTGTCCTCCAGGATGCGAATGGTGCCCTGAAAGCTGCCATGCACCGAGTCGCGACGTAGCAGAGAGGCACGCTTCACCAAATCATTGGGCGCCTTGCCCTTGCGCACGACAATGGCGCGCAAACGCAATACGTCGCCACCGCCGGCCTTTTCGATCATCAGGCGCGCCATCAGGCGGCCGATGCGGCCAAAGCCGTAGAGCACGACATCCTGAGGCTGGGCCAGTGGTTTGGAGGGATTGTCTGCGGCGTCGCCGACTTCGCGCCGGACGTAATCGGCAATGCTCAGCCCCTGGTTGTCGCGCATAAGGGCAGCGGCAATGCGGCCGATGTCGATATGGGCCGGGCCCAGGTTCAACTTGGCCAGTTCTTCGATCACCGGCAGGGTTTCAAATTCGGACAGCTCGTTGCGCTCGATCTGACGCACGAAGCGGTGCGCCTTCATGATGTCGATCACCGAGCGGTTGACCAGATTGCGCCCGTAGATATAGCAAGTGACATTGTTCTTGCGATAGAGCTGGCCAATGATGGGAATCATGCTTTCCGCGCGGGCGGCTCGCTCGGTCCAGTCTTCAAAGAAGTTTTCGGGTACGGGGCGCTGGTAGTCTTGGGTCACGGCGGATTCTCAGAAGGCGAAAAATGGGCGGCATTATAGAGCCAGACTCGACTGACACCAACCTTAGCCCAAGGGAAATTACCAAGGGATGAGCCGCGCCCCCGGCACTGTTGTCAGACCCGGAAATTGCCGCCAAACTGGCCCTAATTCATCGCGAGGCAAGCTGTTGGCCATACTCTTTCCGATATTCGCGCTCTATGGGCTAACTCTCTTTGTGCAGCTGCGGCTCGCTTACCTGGGCTTTCAGGCGGCTCGCTCCGGCGAGATTTCGCCAGGGTATTTCCGTCTATTTCGCGGCGACACCGAACCGGACGAGCTTGCGGCCTATTCCCGACATTACGTAAATCTGCATGAAGCGCCGTTGCAGTTCTATATCGTTTGCCTGATCATTTATGTGACACAGACCAGTTCCACGCTGCTGGTCGGCCTGGCCTGGCTCTACGTTGCGCTGCGCCTATGGCATTCCTGGATTCATCTGGGCTCCAACCATGTACTGCATCGCTTCCGCGCTTTCGCTCTGAGCGGTGTGGTTTTGGGATCGATCTAGATCATCTGCCTGGTCAGACTTGTCTCGCTATCGCTATCCGCCTGATTAATCTCAGCTTTGTGCACTGGCTCACAGATTCGCCAGCCGTCATTTACTACTTTCCTCTCCAGTAAACCCTCCTAGGGACTGCCCTAGGCCACAGGCAAGTGGAAGCTGGAGGATCGAAAGATGAAATCACTCGACATCAGTAGTTCAACCACATTGCGTCTATTCGTAGTCGGCGCCGTGCTCATTATTGCCAGGTTGTGCAGTTTGGCTGTATTTGGTGTGCAGCACGACCGCATGGCCCCCGAACAGGTTCGCGCCAGCCAGTGCAGCTATTTGCGCGGCGCGCTGCAGACGGCACAACACCTGATATCTACGCCGCTCACCGGGTATTCCGAAGCGCTGACCGATTACTACCAGACTTCCGAGGCTAACTACCTCCGCTATCTTCAGCAGCAGCTTAGCAGCAACGGCTGCGCTGTTTGATCTCCCCCCTTTGAGTTTCGTTGCTTAGGCCGGCCCCACCGGCCTTTTTTTGTCTGGATTTTTTGGCTCGAACTTTGGTCAAGGCCGGAGTGCCCAAGTAGAATACGCCGCCACCTGAATTCGAGTTACAAGTGACCCAGGACTCTCCTCCCCTATCCGCGCGTCCGGCAGAACTAACCTACTGGCCACTGCGTCCTGCCGCCGCCCGCGCACTGCAGATTGCCGAGCACTTTGCCGAGCGTCCGCTGCTGGTGGTGACCGAGACGGCTGCCGCTGCACAGGAAATGCTGGACGCCCTGTCGCTCTTTTTGGGCCCCGACGCGGCAGACAAGCTGCAGTTGCTCGGCGACTACGAAACTCTACCCTACGATTTGTTCTCGCCCACAGCCGAGCTGATCTCAGCACGGATGCGCGCCCTCTATCGACTGCAGCGTGGCGATCAAATGATTACTGTTGCCAGTGTAGCCACGCTGCTTCAGCGCCTGCCACCACGCGACTATCTGCTGGCCAATGCCCTGTTGGTGCAAGAGGGAGAGCGCATCGCCCCCGATCGCCTGCGCGGCCAGCTACTCAACGCTGGCTACCAGCAGGTCGAGACGGTGCGCGAGGCCGGACAGTTCGCGGTGCGCGGCTCGCTGGTCGACCTGTACCCGGCTGGCGCAAAAGCGCCCTGTCGCCTGGATTTCTTTGACGACGAAATTCAGGCTATCCGGCTCTTTGAAGCCGACACGCAACTCACTATCGAAAAAGTCCGGCGGGTCGATCTACTACCGGCGCGCGAATTCCCGCTCGATACGTCCAGTATCCAGGCGTTTCGAAATCGCTGGCTGCAGAAGTTCGAGGGCGACCCGCGCCATTCCAGCGTTTACGAATCCATTCGCCAGAGTCGCCAGGCACAGGGCATCGAAGCCTATTTGCCGCTCTTCTTCGAGCAGATGCAATCGATTGCCGATTACCTGGCAGCGGGCACGGAACTGGTATTAGGTGCCGATCTGCCTGACGCCGTTGAGACCTATTGGCGCGAGATTCACCATCGCTACGACCAGTACGCCGGCAACATTGACCACCCCCTGCTGGACCCGGCTGAAATCTATTTGTCCGCCAGCGACCTGTTTGCACAATTTAAACGCTGGCGCCGCTTCCAATGGAAGGAGAACCCGGCCGCCAGCGAGGTGATCGGCCTGCCCGATATCGCCTTGCATTTTCGCCGCGAAGATCCATTTGTTGCACTGCGTGCGCTCTGTAGCCGCTACAAACGCGTGCTGGTATGCGCCGACAGCACCGGGCGGCGCGAGGTACTGGCCGATACGCTGGCGCGTGGCGGCCTGCGTCCACAAACCTTTGCCTCCTGGTCCGAGTTTCTGACCGACTCTGCGCCCCTGGGCATTTGCTTGGGTCGTTTGCAGCAGGGCTGTCTCTTTGTCGAACAGAGCCTGGCCCTGATTTGCGAAAACGATCTGCTGGCAGAAAAGGTCTCCGGCTCAACGGCCGGTGCACAGCGCGATCAACGCCGCCGACAGCAGGAAAGCGAGCAGATTATCCGCAACCTCACCGAGTTGCGCATCGGTGCGCCGGTAGTGCATATCGAACATGGCGTCGGTCGCTTTCTCGGGCTGGAACGCATTCGCGTCGACGGTCGTGAGGATGAATTCCTGGCGCTGGAATACGCCGATAACAACAAACTCTATGTTCCGGTGCACAGCCTCGAGCTGATTTCCCGTTACACCGGCGCAGACGCCGAACACGCGCCACTGAATCGGCTCGGTAGCGATCAGTGGGAGAAAGCCAAACGCAAGGCGCGTGAAAAAGTTCGCGACACCGCCGCCGAGCTGCTAGCCATCTACGCGCAGCGGCAAGCGCGCCAGGGGCTTAGCCATCGGGTTGATAGCGCCGATTACCAGCGTTTCTGTCAGGAATTTCCCTTCGAGGAAACACCTGATCAGTTAGATTGCATCGCGGCGGTAGAGGCGGACATGGAGGCTACGCGCCCCATGGATCGTCTGGTGTGCGGCGACGTCGGATTCGGCAAGACTGAAATTGCCATGCGGGCAGCCTTTATCGCAACCAGTGCCGGCAAACAGGTGCTGGTGCTGGTACCCACCACCCTGCTCGCCCGCCAGCACCTGGAAACCTTTCGCGATCGCTTTGCCAACTGGCCCGTGCGCATCGAGTCCATTTCCCGTCTGAAAAATGCCGCAGAGCAGCAGGCAACACTAGGCGCCTTCGCCGAGGGTACCGTCGATATTCTGATCGGCACCCACAAACTCTTTCACGAGGCCGTGCGCAGTCAGCGCCTGGGTCTACTGGTGGTCGACGAGGAACATCGCTTTGGCGTGCGCCAGAAGGTGAAACTCAAGGCCACCCGCGCCGAGGTGGACG
>JAYQPQ010000061.1:0-10336 GCA_038145405.1 Porticoccaceae bacterium
GACTATTATCGGGCTCAGGTGTATCTGGAGCCCTATCCATCCGAACTGGGCCTGCGCAACGAGATATAGAGAAGCGTCCCTGCCTTGCTCTAGCTTTGTTAAATCCCTCCTCGAAATGCACATTTACTCAACGGTAAACCCCGCATTGTCATCGGAATTTGTCTCGCTAGAGCTTCGCAGGATCGCTTCTATCTTAGAGAAAGGGGCTTTACCAAGGTCAGACCAACAATTCCGCACGCCGGGGGTGGCTTCGCATCGGTTTGCTGTCGCGCCGGAGCGACCGGAAAACGCCGCTGATTCTAGCGACCGATTTTCTTGGGGTAGTTGTCGTCCAGGCCCTTGCTGGCAAGAATCAACGGAGTACATTTCTCGACTCTGGCCGTGCGAGTTGCGGTTTGCTTGGGCTGGGTGATATGCAGGATCTAGGCGCGTTGCCGCCCGGGTGTCAGCGAGAAAAATGCCTCGCGGAGTTTCGCATCGGCGTCTAGGCGTGTCTGAAGTTGTTCGGGTATAGGTTCCAGGTTCTTTTTGAATTCCACTTTCCGCCCGGCTTTCTCGACCTCAATAGCCTGTTGAATACAGACGTTGATTTGCGGTGCCAACTGCTCGATCTCGGCGAGACGTGTAAAGCGGATCTGGCGCGCGGCCTGTGAGCTTTCTCCAGGCGAGGTCAGAATGCCGTCGAGATCCTGCAGCAGTGAACCCTTGAAAAAGGCCAGGGCACAGTAGTCCTTGAACGCACAAATCATAACCACATTGGCGCCCTGCCAGGTGTAACAGGGCTTGCTCCATTTCAACTCTTCGGTGAGTTCGGTGCCCTGCAGAATGCTGCGCAGTTTGGCCAGTTCAGCGCGCCAGCTCTGCACCTTGCAAGCAGGCTTGGCGAACTTTTCGCAGCGGCCGCAGCCTTGGGTGAAATAGGTCTCCAGGCTTTGGATCATGGTCGTGGGGAGTGAACCAGGAATTCGAGGAACTGTGCCAGGCCGCTGCAGCGAGTTGAATGGCGACCTCAGTCCTGGTCGCAGTACTTCTGCGCTTCCGCCAAGTCCAGCGTCCCCTCGTAAATCGCCCGCCCGGTGATGGCGCCGATAATGCCTTCATGAGCGACGGCCTTGAGGGATTTGATGTCTTCCATGTTGGTGATGCCGCCGGAGGCAATGATGGGAATGGAGGAGGCGCGACACATTTCCACCGTGGCTTCGACATTGACGCCGTTCATCATGCCGTCGCGGGCGATATCGGTGTAGATGATGGATTCGACACCGTCCTGCTCGAATTTCTTCGCCAGTTCGGTAGCGCGGATGTCGGTGACCTTCGCCCAGCCATCGGTAGCGACCAGGCCTTCCTTGGTGTCGAGGCCAACGATGATCTTGCCGGGGAAGGCCCTGCAGGCCTCGGCTACCAATTCAGGGTTATCCACTGCGGCGGTGCCGATAATGACCCAGTTCACGCCGGCTTCGACGTAGAACTCGATGGTGGCAAGGTTGCGGATGCCGCCGCCGATCTGCACCGGTAGGCCGGGATAGTTGGAGCAGATTTCAGTGACGACATCACGGTTGACTGGCGTGCCGGCAAAGGCGCCATTGAGATCGACCACGTGCAGACGCCGCGCCCCTTCCTGCGCCCACTGGCTGGCCATGGCTACCGGGTCTTCCGAAAATACGGTGGAGTCATCCATCATGCCCTGGCGCAGGCGCACACAGATGCCGTCTTTGAGATCGATAGCAGGGATGATCAACATGGGCTTTTCCACTTTGGCGGGCTCTAGGCGGGGCGCATCATACCGGACGGCGGAAAAATTGCGACCTAGCATAGGGCCTCTTTTGATTTTCTGAGAAGTTTCGTTGCAGGCCGAATCCGTAAAAAAGCCGGCCCAGCTATCTGACTAGCAATTCCCATTCCAGTTCAGAAAATTTTTCAGCAGTTGCAGACCGGCAGTCTGGCTTTTCTCCGGGTGGAACTGGGTGGCGAGGAGGTTGGGAACGGCCAAAGCTGAAACAAAATCAACACCATAGTTGGTAATGCCGGCCACCTGGCTGGCAGCAACTGCTTGCACCGCGTAGGAGTGCACGAAGTAAAAACGGCTGTCCTGGGGAATGCCTGCCCACATCGGATGATCCATCTGGTGGACCTGATTCCAGCCCATGTGCGGCACCTTGAGTCCGGTGACCCCTGCTTGGGCATGCAGTGCACCAAAAAAGTTCACGCGACCCTTGACCAGGCCCAGGCAGTCGGTGCCTTCGTTTTCTTCGCTCCAGTCCATCACCGCCTGCATGCCTACGCAGATGGCCATTACCGGCTTTTCCTTGACCTGCTCTGCCAGCAGTTGGTCGAAGCCCAGGCGACGTATCTCGTGCATGCAGTCGCGAATGGCGCCGACCCCGGGAAACAGGATGCGGTCGGCCGAGCGCACCACCTCCGCCTCCGAAGTCACCAGCACTTCGATGGTTTCACCGACGTGGATCAGCGCACTCGCAGCCGAGTGCAGGTTGCCCATGCCATAGTCGAGTATGGCGACGCGCTGACTGGACATGAACTTGGCTCTATAAGGAACCTTTGGTCGACGGCATTACCCCGCCCATGCGCGGGTCGGGTGTAACAGCCATGCGCAGGGCGCGACCAAAGGCCTTGAAGACAGTTTCGATCTGGTGGTGCGAGTTGGCGCCGCGCAGGTTGTCGATGTGCAGGGTCACCTGGGCATGGTTAACGAAGCCCTGGAAGAACTCGGCGAACAAATCCACATCGAAATCACCGACGCGGGGGCGAGTAAAATTGACGTGCATTTCCAGACCGGGACGGCCGGAAAAGTCGATCACCACGCGCGACAACGCCTCGTCCAACGGCACATAGGAATGGCCGTAACGAGTAATGCCCTTTTTGTCGCCAATGGCCTTGGCCACGGCTTGCCCCAGAGTGATACCGATATCCTCCACGGTGTGGTGGTCATCGATCTCCAGATCGCCCTTGGCGGTGACTTTCAGGTCCACCAGGCCGTGGCGCGCAATCTGGTCGAGCATGTGCTCCAGGAAGGGCAGACCAGTGGCAAATTCGCCGCGGCCGGTGCCGTCCAGGTTCAGTTCGATGCTGATCTGGGTTTCGAGGGTATTGCGAGTGACCGCGGCTGTGCGCTGTGTCATGCATGGCTCCAAAACAAAAAGGTTATTATAGTCGGGAACCCGTCAGCTGTCCGGCAATTGCAATCATGTCTATCGGTCGAGTCCTGCGAAATATTTCCATTGCCCTTAGTCTTGTCCTGCTTCTGGTCGTGGGCCTGGTGGTCTATATCCTGACCCTGGATCCGAACCAGTACCGCGACGATATTACCCGCCTGGCAGCCAGCCAGGGCATCGAATTACGTATTGACGGCGATTTGGCCTGGCGCTTTTACCCCGAGCTCTCGCTGCAGGTAAACAGCATCCACCTGGCCGGCAGCCAGCCCGAACTCGCCTACACGGCAGATGTGGGTAGCCTGGAGCTGTTGGTGGAACTCTGGCCTTTGCTGCGGCGCGAACTGCGTCTGCGCGGCCTGAACCTGGACGGCGCCCAGCTGGAATTGACCCAATTGGCGCCGCAGCTTGATGCCGAACTCCCAGCTGAGGCCCTGACAGAGGGCGCGGTTATGCCATCCGCAGACCCTAGTGCAGCGCCTGCAACTTCCGTTGATGCCACACCGCCCGCTTCCGCCCTTCCCGTGCTGGTAGCCGAGCGTATGCAGATCAGCGACGCCAGCCTGCGCATGCTGGACAGCCAGGGCGTGGAAACCCTGGCCCTGGCCGAGCTGGAAATCGAGGTCGAGAACCTCAATCTGAAAGGCGATCCGGTCCAGGTGGACGGCCGCCTGGGCGAGGTGCGTTCCGCCGGCGAAACCCTGGTAGCTCCCTTGGAGTTTGCGCTGGAGATGAACCTGTCGCCCGAGACGATTGTGGTAAACCTCAGTCGTCTGAGTTTGCAGGCCGTTCTGAACGGCACCACCCTGCCCATTCTCAGCAGCGCCCATCTCGAAATCGACCCCGCGGCCATGTCCTTTGCCCTGCACAGCCTCGATGTGCAACTGGCAGAGCAGGCGCAGATAAGCTTTAACGGAACCGGTCAGGCTGATCCCTTGGGCTATCAGGGCCAGCTCGACCTGCAGGTGGCCAACCCGCGCGCGCTGGCAGCAGCGCTGGGCCAGAGCTTGCCGTCGATGGCGCCGGAAGCCTTGCAGCGCTTCTCTTTGCAAACCGAAGTGCAGGGTAGCGACACCCAGGTCAGTCTGACCAGCCTGCGCTGGCAACTGGACCAGTCCAACTTCCAGGGTAACCTGCAGCTGGGGTGGGGTGAACTGAGCAGTCTGGTATTCAAGGGTCAGCTCGATCGCTTTAATCTCGATCTCTATAGCCCGCCTGCGCCGGAAACCGAAGTGGCGCAGGTGGAGGAGGCTACCGCCGGCCCGCTTGTGCCGGTACTGCCCTTTAATTTCAGCGACATCAATCTGGAAATCAGCAACCTGCAGGTGGCCGAGATTCCCATGCAGCGCGTGCATCTGGTGCTCAACGCCAATACGCGGCAAATGCGCCTGCAAGAGCTTAGTGCCGAGCTGTTTGGCGGACGCATGAATGCCAATGCGCTGCTCTATACAACGGGCGATTTACCCCATCAGTTTGAGTTCAGCGCCACGGGCATCGCCATCGACCAGTTCCTCGCAACGCGCATGGCAGAGGTGCCCTTTGCCGGCGCCGTTACCCTGCAGTTGACCGGCTTGGCCAGTGGCCTGACCAGCGCAGAGCTGGTGCCAAGTCTCGAAGCCGATGGTCGTCTGCAGGCGGCCGGCCTGGTGTTCCGCGGCCAGGATGTCGAGCAGGTGCTCTGTGATATTTCCGATCGCATCGAGCGCCGTTCGCTACAAAGCAATTACGCTGACTGGGGCGAGGCTACCCGCTTCCAGGATGTAAATGCCAGCCTGCGTGTTGAGGATGGTGTTGCCCGGCTGACCTCGCTGCAATCCGGACTCGGCAACCTGGGTATCACCGGCCAGGGGAGCTTTAAACTGACCGATAAAAACTACCGGCTTAACCTTAGTGCACGGGTAAATGGCGAGCAGAGCAGCGTGCAGGGCTGCACTGTGCACAGCGCCCTGCGCGAACGCGAAATTCCCCTGCAATGCGAGGGCAACGCGGCGGATTCCGAGTCGCTGCAGTGTGGCATTCCGCAGGAGTTTATGCGCTCGCTGCTGACCGGTGCACTTACCCAACAGCTATCCAACCAGCTGCTGGGTGACGACGCCACGCCGGAGGAACAAGCCAATCCGCGCAAGTTGATCGAGGGCCTACTGCGCCGCTCTCTGGGGCAGTAATGGATTCCTTTGCCGACCGGCTGCTGGCCTGGTTCGATCGCCACGGGCGCAAGGATTTGCCCTGGCAACACGAGCGCACGCCCTATTCGGTGTGGTTGTCAGAGATCATGCTGCAGCAGACGCAGGTGGCCACTGTCATTCCCTACTACCAGCGCTTTCTGCAGCGCTTTCCCAGTGTAAATGCGCTGGCCGATGCCTCGCTGGATGAAGTGCTCGAGCACTGGGCTGGCCTGGGCTATTACAGCAGAGCACGCAATCTGCATCGCGCGGCCCAGAACATACGCGATGACTTAAATGGCGAATTTCCGGCCGACCTGGAGCAGCTGCAATCCCTGCCTGGAGTCGGGCGCTCCACAGCCGGAGCCATTCTGGCGCAGGCCTTTGGCCAGCGTGGCGTGATTCTGGATGGCAATGTAAAACGGGTGCTGACGCGCTATGCCGGCCTACGCGACTGGCCGGGTTCTGCGGCGGCGCAGAAGCAACTCTGGCAACTGGCGGATGAACTCACACCCGATCAGCGATTGGCCGATTACACTCAGGCCATTATGGATTTGGGCGCTACGCTTTGCTCGCGCAAACCCGACTGCGGGCGCTGCCCGCTGCAGGCCCAATGTGTGGCCTGGCAGCAGAACCTGGTCACCGAGATACCGGCACGCAAGCCGGGCAAGGCCATGCCGTTGCGCGAGATTCACATGCTGGTGCTGCGCAATGCCAGGGGTGAGATACTGCTGGAGCGACGCCCGCCTACCGGAATTTGGGGCGGGCTATGGAGCCTTCCCGAAGCCGCGCCCGACCGCGAGCAGGACAGTCTGGCATTGTTGCCAGGCCGCGCCCATAGATTGGCCCAGTTGGCGCCGCGCGAGCACCAGTTCAGCCACTTTCGCCTGCGCTTCACACCGGTGGAGTTCCTCTACGAGGAGGACGACCTGCGTTGTTTGGATTCCGATAGCCGCATTTGGTATAACAGTTCGTCGGGGAGGGCGCTGGGTATGCCGGCGCCGGTGAAAACCCTAGTGACACAGCTGACAGCAGAAGGAAGTTAAGGCATGGGGCGATTGGTGGAATGCCGCAAATACGGAAGCGAGCTGGAAGGGCTCGATTTTCCTCCTTTCCCCGGTCCCAAAGGCTTGGATATTTACACCAATGTCTCGCGCCGGGCCTGGCAGGATTGGTTGGCCCATCAAACCACCCTGATCAACGAAAAACGTCTCAACCTGATGGACCCCAAGGACCGCGCCTATCTGGATGAACAGCGCGAACGTTTTCTCAGTGGCCAGCAGGTCGATACGGCAGAAGGATACGTTCCCCCCACAGACTGAACCCGCCATGGATACCGCGACTCGTCAAACAGTTCAGGTGCCCGATCTCGTCAAGCGGATGCTCGAGCCTGCAGGCATTGCAGTGAATGGCAGCCAGCCCTGGGATCTGCAGGTGTACGACAGCGCCGTGTTTCGCCGTACCCTGGCCGATGGCACCCTGGGCTTTGGCGAGAGCTATATGGAAGGCCTGTGGGATTGCGAGCAACTCGACGAGTTCTTTACCCGCTGCTTTAAAGCCGCCGTCGACGGCAGGCTGCACAAGCAGGGCAGTTGGCATCTGCGCCTGCTGGATACCCTGAATATCCTGCGCCACACCGTGTTTAACTTGCAAAAGAAAAAGCGCGCTTTCCAGGTTGGCGAACACCATTACGACACCGGCAACGACGTTTTCGAGCGCATGCTCGACCCCACCATGTGCTACAGCTGCGGCTATTGGGAAAAGGCCGACAACCTGCACCAGGCACAGCTCGACAAGCTCGATCTGGTTTGCCGCAAACTGTGCCTGCAGCCGGGTGAAACCCTACTCGATATCGGCTGTGGCTGGGGCGGTATGGCCGAATACGCGGCCCGTAACTATGGCGTGACAGTGACCGGCATCACCGTGTCAAAAGAACAGCTGGCGCTAGCGCAAAGGCGCTGCGAGGGGCTGCCGGTGGACATCATTCTGGAAGACTATCGCGACCTGACGGGCAGCTACGACAAGATCGTCTCTATCGGCATGTTTGAGCACGTTGGCCCGCGCAACTACAAGGCCTATTTCGAGGTGGTCAACCGGCTCCTGAAAAGGGAAGGGCTGTTCCTGCTACACAGCATTGGCAGCCCCCGCACCGTTAACCGCACCGATCCCTGGACCGATAAATACATCTTCCCCAATGGACAGCTGCCCTCAGCCGAGCGTATTGCAGCGGCCATTGAGCCGCGCATCCTGGTGCGCGATTGGGACAATTTTGGCCAGTATTACGACCCCACCCTCATGGCCTGGTGGCGCAATTTCGACGCCCGCTGGGACGAGCTCAAGGGCAGGTATTCCCAGCGTTTTTATCGCATGTGGCGCTACTACCTGCACTCCTGCGCCGGCATGTTCCGCGCCGGCAGGGGCCAGCTCTGGCAGATCGTGCTGAGCCGGGTGGGGGAGCAGGTCAACTACCGTTCCATCCGCTGATTCGTCTCGCTTGACGAGCCCCCCCCGACCCGTTTTAATACGCGTCCCCTCGCTGGTCTCCAGCACTGCATCACGTATGCCCAGGTAGCTCAGTCGGTAGAGCAGAGGATTGAAAATCCTCGTGTCGGTGGTTCGATTCCGCCCCTGGGCACCATCCCTTTTTCTGTGATTGAGAACGCCGTGAAGCAATCTCGGAGCTCACGAACGGCTCAATAAAAAGCCCCGCCATGCCCTTTTATCGCGCATAATCGCGCCCCTTTTCCGTCCCGGCGGCGCATACTCGGCGCATGCCCAAAATTCAGGCTTTTTAGATGACATCCCCGACACCTCCGCGCTTTGCCGACCTGGGCCTTTCCGACGCCGTGATGGCCGCGCTGAACCGCATTGGCTATGAGCAGCCCACGCCCATCCAGGCCGAGAGCATTCCGCCGCTGTTGAACGGCAAGGACATTCTGGGAACCGCCCAGACCGGCACCGGCAAAACCGCTGCCTTTGCCTTGCCGCTGCTGTCCCGCCTGGATTTGCGCAAGACCAAGCCGCAGATTCTTGTGCTGGCGCCCACGCGGGAGTTGGCCATTCAGGTGGCCGAGGCTTTCCAGAACTATGCCAGCGCCATGAAGGGCTTTCATGTGCTGCCCATCTACGGCGGCCAGAGCATGAGTATTCAGCTGCGCCAGCTTAGCCGCGGCGTGCATGTAGTGGTTGGCACGCCCGGCCGGGTGATGGATCACTTGCGTCGCAACACGCTGCGCCTGGATGATCTGAAAACAGTGGTGCTGGATGAAGCTGACGAAATGCTGCGCATGGGCTTTATCGACGACGTCACTGCGATTCTGGAGCACACGCCGCCGCAGCGTCAGGTGGCTCTGTTTTCAGCCACGATGCCGGCACCCATTCGCAAGGTAGCCGACACCTATCTGAACGCTCCGATCCAGATCAGGATTGAGTCCAAGACGTCAACCGTTGAGCGTGTCGAACAGAAATACTGGATCGTCAGCGGTACCAATAAGCTGGATGCTCTGACGCGTATTCTGGAAGTCGAGGAGTTCGACGGCATCATCATCTTTGTGCGTACCAAGACCGCCAGTGTCGAACTGGCGGATCGGCTGGAGGCGCGAGGTCATTCGGCCGCCGCCATCAATGGCGACATGACGCAAAACCTGCGCGAAGCCACTATCACCAAACTGAAGGATGGCCGTCTGGATATTCTGGTAGCTACCGATGTCGCCGCGCGCGGTATCGACGTAGCGCGCATCAGCCATGTCATCAACTACGACATTCCCTACGACACCGAAGCCTATGTGCACCGCATTGGCCGCACCGGGCGCGCTGGTCGAGTGGGCACGGCAATTCTGTTTGTTGCGCCGCGCGAGCGCCGCTTGCTTGGCTCCATCGAGAAGGCGACGCGCCAGAAGATGACCGAGTTGCAGCTGCCCAGCAAAGAGCAGATCAATAAAAAGCGCAGCGATCAGTTCAAGGCCACGATCACCGCCACGCTGGCCAAGGGAGACCTGGGGCAGTTTGAGAAAGTGGTATCAGACTATCTGATGGAGCACGGCACCGATCCCCTGCAATTGGCGGCTGCCTTGGCGTCGATGGCGCAAAAGGATCACCCCAGCCTCGGTGCAGAAAGCACTCGCAAGGTGCGCTCAGATGACGGCGGCGAAATCAGCCATGACTTCAAACATGGCGCCCGCGAGCGCGATGAACAGCGACCGGCCAAACCCCGGCGCGATCGCGAACAAAGCTCGGGTATTGCCATGGAGACCTATCGCATTGCGGTGGGCCGCGTGCACCAGGTCAAGCCCGGTGACATTGTCGGGGCTATCGCCAATGAAGCCGATATCGACAGCCAGTACATCGGCCGCATCGAGCTGTTCGAGGATTTCAGTACGGTCGATCTACCCGAGGGCATGCCCAAGGAGCTGTTCCAGCATCTGCGCAAGGTGCGGGTGCGTAATCAGCCGCTGGGTTTGGAGAAACTCGTCATCGGCAAAGCGGAACACAAAGGGTTCGCAGCGAAAAAGTCCACCGGACACAAGCCGCCCGCCAAGTCCAAAAAGGCGCGCACCAAGGCGCACCAGAAACGAAGCTAGTCCGGGTTAGGGGTTCTTCCGTTTAAATAAAGTCGGCTGGCGTCTTACTGCTTGGCCTGATACCAGCCGCGCGTGGCGTTGACGATTTTCACTACGCTCAACATGACTGGCACTTCGATCAGGACGCCCACGACTGTGGCCAGAGCGGCGCCCGATGAAATGCCAAAGAGGCTGATGGCCACGGCAACGGCAAGCTCAAAGAAGTTACTGGCACCGATCAGCGCTGAGGGTGCGGCCACGCAGTGCGCCTCGCCGACCTGGCGGTTGAGTAGGTAGGCCAGCCCGGCATTGAAATACACCTGTATCATAATAGGCACGGCCAACAGGAAGATGACCAGGGGCTGGGCCACTATCTGCTCACCCTGCACACCGAAAAGCAGCACCAGGGTGGCCAGCAGAGCCCAATGCGAGACTGGCTGCCAAATAC
>JAYQPQ010000062.1:0-10196 GCA_038145405.1 Porticoccaceae bacterium
GCCATGCTGGCAGCGACGCGCGTGCCAGTGACCGATGCCGACACGGCGCGCTCCATCCTCGGATTGGTCGATCAGCTCGAGGAGTTGGACGACGTGCAGAGTGTTTACACCAATGCCGAATTTGCCGACGAGGTGATTGCACAACTCGAGGGATAGGGCAGAATGACCTGCATGACTACCCAGCCGAGTATCTTTCGTCGCGACCTGCTTCCCCCTGTACTGGTCGTTGCTCTCTACCTGCTTGCTGCCGTCTGGGGCGCCCTGGCTACCGGCAATGGCGAATTCATTTTCTATATTGTCGTGATGCTGGCTCTGCTGGCAGGGTCTGCAAAGCCTGCATGCCCAGGCGCTACGCCCCGGCTGGGGGTCGCTGTCGATCTGCGTCTTTGCCGCCACCGGCCTGAGGGCGCTGAACGAAATCATTGAGTTTTCCGCTACCCTTATGGGCCCCACCAACGTGGGCGGCTACCTGAATACTGCGCTGGATCTGGTGGCCAATCTGGTGGGAGCGCTGATCGCCGCGCTGCTGATCGCCTGGCGCGCACCGCGTTGACGCGGAATTGAACTAAAGCCGCAGGGCTGTCTCTAAGACTTACAGAAACACAACGTCCTTTTGCCGGAGTCTGGTGTTCGCATGATTGCTGCCATACGTGCCTTTTTTGAGCAGAATTTTGGTTCCGAGGCCCCGTCAGAGCAGGATATCGATCAGCAAATCGCCATGGCAACAGCAGCCCTCATGTTTGAGGTGACGCTGGCCGATCAGACCCTCGACGCGGAGGAGCGCCAGCATATTGTTGGCCTGCTGCAGGCCACTACCTCACTCGAGCCGCAGCAGCTGGAGCATTTAATGCAGCTGGCGCTGGAGGAAGTGCGGGAGTCGACCGACCTGTTCCAGTTCACCCGGCTGATCAATCAGCATTTCGACGAGCACCAGCGCGAAGCCCTGGTGCGCAACCTGTGGCGTGTAGCCTGGGCCGACGGCGAAATCCATCACTACGAAGAACACCTGATCCGCCGCATCGCGGATCTGTTGCATCTTCATCACCATCATTTTATCCGCGCCAAACTGCAGGCCCGCGATCAGGCGTCTGCGGTGGAGGTGCCTTAACCCAGAGGAGTCCGATCATGCACGAGCCCGTGATACGAAGTGGCGACCACATTCTGGTTGGCGACGGCAGGAAAGCCCTGTTGCTGGAGAACTGCGGCAACGCCCTCAGTCCCCGCTTTCAGGTGATCCAGCAAATGGAGAAGGAAGCTGACGGGGAACTCACCGGGCGGCTGGTGGGAGACCTCAAGCGTCGACGGGATCGCGGCAAGATTGAGCGGCTGCATGTTGTGGCACCACCCCGAACCCTAGGCTCGCTGCGCGAAGCCATGCCGGAAAACCTGCGTCGTTGCGTGGTCAGCGAGATCGATAAGGATCTCACTGGGCACAGTGTCCGGGCGATAGAAAGGAATTTGCGCCAGGCGAGTTAACAGGCCCGCCCCGGGCCCTTATGATGGGTGCCAAACTGGTTCGGGGTGGGATATGCCATCGCAACGTGCAAAGGGGCCTGCATGAGCCGGCTCCGCTTTCTTGGCATTGACCCGGGATCCGTGCGCACCGGCTATGGTTTGATCGAAGTGGAGGGCACCCGCCTGCGTTACGTCGACAGTGGCGTGGTACGCTTGCCGCGCGGCGGACTGCCCGAGCGTCTGGCGGTGATTTTCAACTCTGTGAGTGAACTGCTGGATCGCTACCAGCCCCACGAAATGGCCGTAGAGGAAGTATTCTTTGCCAGGGATCCTCGCGCTGCGCTCAAATTGGGCCAAGCGCGCGGCGCCGCCATCGTCGCCGCTTCCATGCGACAATTAGCTATAGCCGAGTATGCGCCACGCCTGATCAAGCAGGCCGTGGTGGGAACCGGTGCGGCCGACAAGCAGCAGGTCCAGTTCATGGTCAAAAAAATACTCGGACTTAACGCCGAGCCCAGCGAAGATGCGGCGGATGCGCTGGCCGTGGCTATCTGTCATGCCCATTTAAGGAATCGCTCGTGATCGGTCATCTCAGCGGTACGCTGCTCGACAAGCGCACGCCGGACATTCTGGTAGAGGTGCAGGGTCTGGGCTACGAAGTGCTGGTCACCACCAATCTTTGGGCTGCCCTGCCTGCGGTGGGCGACACCGTCGGCATCTATACCCATTTTGTCGTGCGGGAGGATGCCCAGTTGCTGTTCGGTTTTATCGACCGAGAGGAGCGCTTGCTGTTTCGCGAACTCATCCGGGTAGGCGGCATCGGCCCCAAGGTGGCCATGGGCATACTCTCCGGCATGCCGGCGGCCGATCTGATGCGCACCCTGATGCGCGCCGACGTCGTCGCACTGACGCGCATTCCCGGCGTCGGCAAAAAGACGGCGGAGCGCCTGGTGGTTGAATTGCGCGATCGCCTGGAAAAACTCGAACTGGCAGGCGGCTTTGTTGCGCCCCAGGGAAAGCCTGCGGTGAGCGCATCGGACCCGTTGCGGGAAGCCGAAGCTGCCCTTGTGGCGCTCGGTTACAAACCCCAGGAGGCAGCCCGCATGCTGGCCGATCTGGATTTTGGCCCAGATGTGGATGTCGCCGACCAGGTGCGGTTGGCCTTGCGTAATGTCATGCGCAAATAGCGCGCCGGTAAACCCATGATTGAAAGCGATCGCCTTTTATCCTCAGAAGAATCCAGCCTGGAAGAACGCCTGGATCGCACCGTGCGTCCGCAGCGGCTGGAGGACTATGTCGGGCAGCCGGCCGTGCGCGAGCAACTCGAGGTTTTTATCCAGGCCGCCCGCAATCGCTCGGAGCCGCTCGATCACACCCTGATTTTCGGCCCGCCCGGTCTGGGCAAGACGACCCTGGCACACATCATTGCCAACGAGATGGGCGTCAATCTGCGCACCGCGTCCGGGCCGACTCTGGAAAAGCCGGGCGATCTGGCCGCCATCATGACGAACCTGGAATCGGGCGACGTGCTCTTTATCGATGAGATTCATCGCCTGAGCCCGGTGATCGAAGAAATTATGTATCCGGCGATGGAGGATTTCGCTCTGGATATCGTCATTGGCGAGGGACCGGCTGCGCGCTCGCTAAAGATCGACTTGCCGCCCTTTACCTTGGTGGGCGCTACCACTCGAGCCGGGCTGCTGACCTCGCCGTTGCGCGATCGTTTTGGCATCGTCCAGCGACTCGAGTTCTACGCGGTGAAGGATCTTGCGCACATCGTGCAACGCGCCGCGCGCATTATGGGTATCGCTGTCGACAGCGACGGCGCGGAAGAAATTGCACGCCGTGCGCGCGGCACGCCGCGTATTGCCAATCGCCTGCTGCGACGCGTGCGCGATTACGCCGAGGTTAAGGCCGATGGCAGGGTGACCGCCAAGGTCGCCGATGCAGCGCTGGCGATGCTCAATGTGGACCAGAGCGGCTTCGATCATCTCGATCGCAACCTGATGCTGACCATCATCAACAAATTTGAGGGCGGCCCCGTCGGTGTTGAAAGCCTGGCGGCCAGTTTGAGTGAAGAGCGCGGCACCATTGAGGATGTGCTGGAGCCCTATCTTATCCAGCAGGGCTATCTGGTGCGCACGCCGCGCGGTCGCGTGGTCACACGCCTCGCCTATGCCTATTTCGGTCTGACGCCCGCGCGCGAGCAGGGTGGCCTCTTCTCCGGAGAAGACAAGACATGATGGAATATTGCCTGCCGGTGCGCGTCTATATAGAAGACACGGATGCCGGGGGCATTGTGTACTACGTGAACTATCTGAAGTTCATGGAGCGGGCGCGCACCGAGATGTTGCGCTCACTGGGCTTTGACAAGGCCGGTGCCAATCCCGGCAGCACGCAGTTTGTGGTCGTGGCCGCGCAGATCGACTATCGCAAACCAGCGCGACTGGACGACCAGTTGCAGGTGACGGCGGAAGTGCAGGAATTGCGCGGCGCCAGTCTGGAATTTCGCCAGCGCGTTCTGCGCGATGGCGAAGTGCTGTGCGCTGGGCAGATTCGCATTGCCTGTGTCGAGGGTGATAGTCTGAGGCCGGCCCGCATCGACAATGCCATGCGCCGCGCCCTGACGGAACATTAATTCAACGAGGAAACTTGTGGACGGACATTTATCGCTTTGGTCGCTGATTATCAACGCCAGCCCGGTCGTGCAATTTGTCATGCTCATCCTTGCACTGGCGTCGCTCTTTTCCTGGGCGGCCATCATTCAGCGTGCCGTGATCATTCGCCGCGCCCAGGCTGAAGTGGCGCGCTTTGAAAACGAATTCTGGTCGGGCGCCGATCTACGTCAGGTGTATGCCGATGGCGCCGAGAAGTTGACCGATGGCGGCGCCCTGATCGGGCTGGAAACCATCTTTCGCGCCGGATTCAAGGAATTTAATCGGTTGCGACAGAAGTCGCCGGACGACCGCGAGATGGTGATGGAGGGCGTGCAGCGCTCCATGCGCATCGCCATCACCCGCGAACAGCACGAACTGGAAAAGCACCTGCCGTTTTTGGCCAGCGTGGCGTCGGTGAGCCCCTATATCGGATTGTTCGGCACGGTCTGGGGCATCATGACCTCCTTCCGCGGGCTGGCTGCCGCCAATCAGGCCACCCTGGCCACCGTCGCTCCGGGCATTTCCGAGGCCCTGGTAGCCACCGCCATGGGGTTGTTTGCCGCCATTCCCGCCGTACTGGCCTATAACCGCTTTGCCGCCCAGGCCGATGATCTGACTTCCGCCTACGGCACCTTTGCCGAGGAATTCTCCTCGGTGCTCTACCGCAGTTTTAGCAGCCGCTAACCATGAATAATGTCGGGCGCGCCAAGCGCCGTCTGGTGGCCGAGATCAACGTCGTACCCTATATCGACGTCATGCTGGTGTTGCTGGTGATTTTCATGATTACGGCACCACTCATGATGCAGGGGGTAGAGGTCGAATTGCCTCAGGCGCCCTCTGAGCTGATGCCGGAAAATGAAGACGAGCCCATAGTGGTCTCCATCAAGGCCGATGGCACCTTCTATATCGATCTGGCCGGCGACGCTGAAACGGCGAGGCCGCTCGAGCAGATCGTCGACATCGTGAGCAAAGTGCTGGCAGAAAAGCCGGCGACGCCGGTCATGGTGTGGGGCGACAAGAATGTGCCCTACGGTTCAGTGGTCGGACTGATGAGCCAGTTGCAGGGCGTCGGCGCTACCAGTATCGGTCTGGTCACCGAACCGCCGCGTGATCCCTGATATGGTTACCGAGCGCGCCAGTTATTTCTTCGGAGCCAGCGGCAGTATGTTGCTGCATATGTTTGCCATTGCCGCGTTTCTTATTTTCACTCGGCCAGAAATCGAGCGCCGCGAGTTTCAGCCGCCGCAAATTATCCATGCCCGCCTGGTAGAGCTGGAAGCCAGCACGCCGGAGCCACAAGCACCGGCGCAGCGTGTTATCGACCTGACCCAACGTCAGGTCCCGCAAAGCGCACCGTCGCCACAGCGCATGGTGCAGCCCAACGCCAACGCACCGCCGCAGGAGCGGCCGCAGCAACAAAGCACCCCGCCTGCGGAAACGCCGGCGCCGCGCGCCAATGAAAATCGTGAAGCAGAACTACCGCCTGTCGTGGCGCGAGAACAGGACTTTACCACCCAGCTGCAGGCCGAAGCAGCGGCGCTGGAGCAGGCCGCCAGCCGCGAGCAGGTGATGAGCTACAGCGCACTGATCGAACAGAAAATCGCCGCCAACTGGAGTCGACCGCCGAGTGCCCGGCGCGGCATGGTGGTCGAATTGCGGGTGAATATGTTGCCGACCGGACGTGTGATCGATGTGCAAGTAGTTCAGGGTAGCGGCGACGCAGCCTTTGACCGCTCGGCCACCCAGGCGGTGCTCAAGGCGCAGCCCTTTGACCGTTTGCAGGAGTTGCCCTCGGCTGTATTCGAGGAAAACTTCCGAACCTTTCAACTTCGATTCAGTCCAGATGACTTGAGGCTATAAGATTTATGCGTGTGATTTGGTTGCTCTGCGTTCTTTTCATGGTGTCCAGTCAGGCTGCGGCACAACTGACTATCGAAGTGACGCGCGGGATGGATCAGCCGACCCGGATCGCGGTCGTTCCCTTTATCTGGAGCAGCCCGGGCACCGCGCCGCATTCGCTCGACCAGATTGTGCGCGACGACCTGCGCCGCAGCGGCTTTTTCGACACCATGGAGCCGCGCAATATGCTGTCCTTCCCGACGCCCGGCCCCAATATCAATTTCCGCGACTGGCGTATCACCGATACCGAATATCTGCTGGTCGGCTCCGTTACTTTGGATGCCTCGGGTTATCAGGTGTTTTTTGAACTTTACGACGTGGTGACCGAGCGCCTGGTGTTGGGCCGCACAGTCTCTGGCGGGCCCACCAATGCGCGCGATGTTGCACACCGGATCAGCGACATTGTCTACGAAAATTTGACCGGAATACGCGGCGTGTTCAGCACCCGCATTCTCTATGTCACCGACAATCGCCAGGGCAATGAAGTCTCGCAGTACCAGCTGATGCTGGCCGACCAGGACGGCGCACGTGAACGCGTCGTGCTGACCTCGCCGCAGCCCCTGATGTCGCCGACCTGGTCGCCAGATGGCACCCAGGTCGCCTACGTGTCCTTTGAGACCGGGCGTGCAGCCATTTTCCGCCAGAATCTGGCCACCGGGGTGCGTGAGCAGCTTACCAACTTTGAGCGCATAAACGGGGCGCCGGCCTTTTCGCCGGACGGAACTAAGCTGGCCATGGTGCTGAGCAAGGACGGCAACCCGGAGATCTACGTCATGGATCTGTTGACCAAGGAGCTGACCCGGATCACCGAGCATTTTGCCATTGATACCGAGCCAAACTGGACGCCGGACGGGCGCAGCCTGGTGTTTACCTCGGATCGTGGGGGTAGACCACAAATTTATCGCGTGGATATTGATTCGCGACGCGTAGTGCGCTTAACTTTCCGCGGCGATTATAACGCGAGACCGCGACTGTCTACCGATGGCCGTTTCCTCGTAATGGTCCATCAAAGTGAAGGCGTTTTTCACATCGCGGTTCAGGATATGATCGACAGCACATTCCTGATAGTTACTGAAACAGAGTTGGATGAATCACCCACCATTGCTCCTAACGGAGCCATGGTGATGTATGCCACAAAATGGCAGAATAGGAGCATTCTGGCTGCTGTGTCGCTGGATGCAGGCATTCGCTACCGTTTGCCTGCACAGACTGCGGACGTTAGAGAGCCAGCTTGGTCGCCGTTTTGACACTTTCACTTTTAAGGGAAATCTCTATGAATCTTCGTTCTAAACTAGCTATTCTGGGTGCCATGGCACTTCTGATCAGCGCCTGTCAAAGCACCGATACTGTCGACACGTCCGCTGAAACCGAAATGGAAGCGCCTGTTGCCACCTCGACTCCGGCAACGACCGGCCCGTCACCTGAAGAACAAGCGCGCATGGCTGCTGAAGCCCTGGCTCGCGTGGTCTATTTCGACTTCGATCAGTCTGTGCTGAAGCCGGAAACCCGCAGCCTGCTGCTGCAGCACGCCGCCTACCTGCGCACGGTTAATACCCCTATCGTGCTGGAAGGCCATGCCGATGAGCGCGGAACCCGTGAATACAACATCGCGCTGGGCGAGCGTCGTGCCCAGGCTGTTGCGGACTTCCTGGTGCTGCAGGGCATCAGCGCCAGCCGTATTGAAACCGTAAGCTACGGTGAAGAGCGTCCGGCTGTGGTCGGCAGCAACGAGACCGCCTGGTCCCGTAACCGCCGAGTCGAAATCCGCTATTGATGCTGCAAAGATTCGTCACGCCGGCCCTGGTGGCCGGCGTGATGACATTGTCCCAGGCGATTCTCGCACAGGCTCCTGTCGAGGATCGTTCAGTGTCCGCCTCCGGGCGAACCAGTCCCGCCGTCAGCCAACAGCAACCCGTGCTTACCCAGGATGCAAGTGTCCAGCTTTTCCTCGAGCTGCAGACACTGCGCCAGGAAGCCACGGAATTGCGCGGGCTGATTGAGGAACTGGGCTACCAGCTCGAACAGCTGGCGACCCGTCAGACCAACGACTACGCCAACCTGGATCGGCGTATTCTGGAAATTAACCGCAGCGGCGGCGCTCCTGCCGTCAACCCGCCAGCTGCTGGGGGTTCTCAGGTACCCGCGGCTTCCAGCAACGCCGGCGTGCCCGCTGCTGCCCAGGCCTCTACACAGGTTGCCGAGCTGTATAACCAGGCCTTTGCCAGCCTGCGAAGCGGCAATCGCGATCAGGCTATCAGCCAGTTTGAAGCGCTGGTAGAAACCTACCCGCAAGATCCGGTTGCCGGCGATGCTCTCTACTGGATGGGCGAAACGCACTGGGTTGCCGCTGCCTACGAGAAAGCGCGGCAGGCCTTTGTCATGCTGGTTGAGCGGTTTCCGCAGCACCGTCGATATGGCGACGCGCTGGTGCGTCTTGGCTATATCTATCACGAGATCGGAGACCTGGCGACAGCCAGAACCTACCTCCAGAAAGCTTCTGCCCTGGGCGGCGATGTCGGTGCCCGGGCTGACGAGTTTCTCGCCCAGAATTTCTCTCAATAGGTATCCCCGTGGATACCAGTCTGCGCATAACCGAGATTTTTTACTCGATTCAGGGTGAGTCCAGCCTGGTTGGTTGGCCCACGGTCTTTGTTCGTCTGACCGGATGCCCGCTGCGCTGCGTCTACTGCGATACCGCCTACGCCTTTGAAGGAGGTGAGCGTCTCACACAGCAGGCGGTAATCGAAGCGGTGGCAGCCTACAGGACCCCCTATGTCACCGTGACCGGCGGCGAGCCGTTGGCACAACCGGCAGTGCATTCCCTGATGACAGCGCTGCTCGACAGCGGCTACATCGTATCGCTGGAAACCGGCGGCGCCATGCCGCTCGATCGCGTCGATAGTAGGGTGATCAAGGTGATGGATCTGAAAACGCCATCGTCCGGGGAAATGCAACGCAATCTGGAATCCAACATTGTCTTGCTCGACCGCAAGGATCAGCTCAAATTTGTCATTGGTAACCGTCAGGACTTCGACTGGTCCATGAGCAAGGTGTTGCAGTACAACCTGCCCGAGCGCGTCGAGGCCTGTCTCTTTTCGCCCGTATACGGCCAGTTGGACGCCGCCGAGCTCGCAGAGTGGATGCTTGCTGCCCGAGCCCCGGCGCGTCTGCAGATTCAGCTGCACAAACAACTCTGGGGCGAAAAGCAGGGCGTATGACGATGCCGGGCAGGGCAGTGGTTCTGGTGTCGGGGGGGTTGGATTCGGCCACCCTGCTGGCCATGGCCGTGGCGCAGGGGCTGGAGTGCCATACCCTGGCTTTCCAATACGGCCAGCGTCACCAGGCCGAATTGGTCGCGGCTGAGCGCATTGCGCGACAGCTGGGCGCAGCGGATCACAAGGTTATCCCGCTGGACCTGCGTGCCATTGGCGGTTCGGCGCTGACCGACGATCGTCTGGCGGTGCCGGAATCGGGCTTGAGCGAGGGCATTCCCATCACCTATGTACCAGCCCGCAACACCGTATTTCTCAGTCTGGCCCTGGGCTACGCCGAGGTGCTCGATGCCGGCACCATTTACATCGGCGTCAACGCCGTCGACTACTCGGGCTATCCCGATTGTCGACCTGAATATATCGAAGCTTTTAACCACCTGTGTGCACTGGCGACGCGCTGCGGCGTGGAGGGATCGCCGATTCGAGTGGAGACTCCCCTGGCACACCTGAGTAAAGCCGATATTATTCGCCAGGGCGTCGCCCTGGGTGTGAACTACGCGGATACCGTGAGCTGTTATCAAGCGGATGCGCAAGGTCGGGCTTGCGGCCGCTGTGATAGTTGCCGGTTGCGAGCGGCCGGATTTGCCGCTGCCGGGGTGCCCGACCCAACGCCCTACCAATAGCGGATTTTCGCTTGTGTTTTAAGGCGGTATGAGTACCATATGCGCCTTTCCAAATCGGGCCGTTAGCTCAGCTGGTAGAGCAGTTGGCTTTTAACCAATTGGTCGCTGGTTCGAATCCAGCACGGCCCACCAAATAACAAAGCCTCCCTTGTGGAGGCTTTTTTATGCGGCTGATTCGACCTGTTGGATGAGAACCAGCGAAGCGGTTCGACCAATCGGCAGGATGGCCGATTGGAGCAGCCTTCAGGCTGGGCTGAAAGCCCGAAGCACAGGATGTGCCGAGCTAATCC
>JAYQPQ010000063.1:0-9819 GCA_038145405.1 Porticoccaceae bacterium
AGAGTGAAAACGAGCCCTACGGCGGTGCCTGGGAAACCATACTCAGGGGCGCATTCCCGGCGGGCCATCCCTATAGATGGCCGGCAGGTGGTAGTCAGGAGGACGTCAGCAACGCCTCGCTGGAAGACGTCAAACGCTGGTTTGAAACCTACTACGGTGCGGCCAATGCAGTTCTCACCATCGCCGGCGATGTAAGCCCGGACGAGGTCTACGCCAAGGTCCAGCACTACTTCGGCGATATCCCCGCTGGGCCGCCGCTGACCCGACCCTCCGTCTGGATTGCCGAGCGAAGTGAAAGCCGGCGCGACATCATGCAGGACGACGTGCCCCAGGCGCGCCTAACCAAGGTTTGGAACACGCCGCCGGGAACCGAGGTTGATAGCGTGCTGTTGGAAGTGGCCGGCGCCGTTCTGGCGGGTGGGCGCAATTCACGCCTCTACCGACGCCTGGTCTACGACGAGCAGATTGCCACCAGTGTCTACGCCGGCCAGTACGCCTTGGAAATTGCCGGTCTATTCGAAATCGATGTCACCATCAAACCCGGCGTGGAAATTGCCCGGGTTGAACAGGCAATCAACGAAGAGTTGCAGCGTTTCCTGGACGATGGTCCGACGCGGGATGAACTGGAGCGCGTCAAGGCAGCCTATTTTGCTCGCGTCATCCGCGGGCTGGAGCAGATAGGCGGCGGCAGCGGCAAGGCGCAGTTGCTGGCAACCTACGAGGTGCTGACCGCCGATGCGGCTAATTTCCGCGAAGACCTACGCATTTACGAACAAGCCAGCGCGCGCCAGGTGCGCGACGCAGCGCGTCGCTGGTTGGCGCAGGGCGACTACAACCTCGAGGTGCACCCGCGACCCGCCTTAAGTGCCGCCACTACAGGTGCGGATCGGTCGGCGCTGCCTTCCCCGGGCGATGCCCCCATTGTCGATTTTCCCGAGGCTGAATCCTTTACCCTGAACAACGGCATGCCGGTGATTCTGGCGCGGTACGGCTCCCTGCCGGTGGTCGAAATGAGCATGGTGTTCCAGGCCGGATACGCGGCGGATCAAAGCGGCACTCTTGGCGCTGCGGCCATGGCAAGTGCCATGCTGCAGGAGGGTGCCGGCGTGCTCGACGCGCTGGAAATCGCCGACCGCAAGGAGCGGCTTGGCGCGCAAATTCGTGCCAATTCCACCCTGGATACCACCGTGGTGTCGCTGTCGGCGCTGCAGGCCAATCTGGATGCCTCGCTGGCGCTCTACGCGGACATCGTGCGTCGGCCAAACTTCCCGGCCAACGAGCTGGAACGCGTGCGCAGTAACTGGATGAACACCATCGCCCAGGAGAAAAGCGATCCGTTGTCACTGGCTTATCGTCGATTGCCGCCCCTGCTCTATGGCGAGGATCACCCCTACGGCGTTCCCTTTACCGGGTCTGGTACTGAGGAATCGGTGCTGGCCATGCAGCGCGACGATCTGGTGCGCTTCCATCAGGTCTGGATGCAGCCAGACAATGCCACATTGATTGTGGTCGGCAATGTCACGCGTGCAGAAATTGAGGCTCTACTGAACCGCCATTTTGGTAACTGGCAGCCGGGTGGGCTGGTACGCCCTCTGGCTGATCTGAGTCTCACGCACGAGATTCCCGGCGGCCATATCTTTCTGCTCGATCGTCCCGGTGCACCTCAATCAATGATCATCGGTGGCCAGCTGGTACCGCCAGTGCAGGCGCCGGACAACGAGTTGTTGCAGATGGTTACGCGCATCCTGGGCGGCACCTTCACGTCGCGACTTAATATGAATCTGCGCGAAGACAAGGGCTGGGCCTACGGCGCCCAGGCTGTTCCGACCAACGGTCGCGGCCAGCGCCCGCTGATTTACTACGCACCCGTGCAGACGGATCGCACCCTGGAGTCGCTACAGGAAATCATGAACGAAGTGACCGCCCTGGTAGGCGACAACCCGGTGACCGAGGATGAACTGGAGCGCTCCCGCGAGGGTATTTTGCGCAGCCTGCCTGGCAATTACGAAACCGCTGACGATGTGCTCAGCGCCTACGAGAGCATCGTGCGCTTCGATCGACCGTTGGATTATATGGATCAGCGCCAGGCCGAGATACGCGCCATGCGCCTGGAAGATGTGCAACAAGTAGCCCGCGATCACCTGGATCTGAATCAGACGATCTGGATTGTAGTAGGTGACCTGAGTCGCATCGAAGCGCCTCTACGCGCTGCCAATTTGGGCGAGATCGAAATCCTGGCACCTTAGAAAAGGGGGAGCTATGCAAATCGGACAGTGGGTGGTGATTGCGGTGGCAGTGTTTCTGGCTGGCTATCTGGTCATGCTCTACAACAACCTGGTGAGCCTGAAGCATGCTGTTACCAAAGCCTTGGCTAATATCGACGTGATGCTCAAGCAGCGTCACGACGAGTTGCCCAAATTGGTTGAGACCTGCAAGCAGTACATGGGCTATGAGCAGGACACATTGACCCGGGTCATCGAGGCACGCAGCCAGGTCGCCGCTGCCCAAAGTCGGGGTGATATGGCCGGACTGGGCAAGGCAGAGACTGCACTTCGCGCCGGGCTGGGCCAACTTTTTGCTCTGGCGGAAAGCTATCCCGACCTGAAAGCCGATCAGAGCTTTCAGCACCTTCAGCAGCGCATCAGCAGTCTGGAAGCGGCCATCGCCGACCGGCGCGAGGTCTACAATGACTCGGTTAACAACAACAATGTACGCATCGAGCAGTTCCCCGATGTGGTGATTGCCCGCTTCTTTAATTTCCGACCCTTTGATCTGCTGGAATTCGAGGATGGCGAGTTAAGCGATCCCTACGTCAAGGCGCTGTTCACCTAAGGCGCCGCTGCGCAGGTTCCCGAAGTGACCGAGACCCTGCTGGTCGCCATTTTTGCCGGACTGGGGGCACTGGCTTCCCTGTGGCGCTCCTGGGTTATGCTGGATCGCGCACGCCATATTGAAGATGTACCCACCTCGCGTATTCGCTCCGCCGCGCAGGGCTATGTCGAACTGGTAGGGGAAGCCCAGCCCGATCAGGCGCCACTGCTTGCGCCGCTGACTGGAACGGCCTGTCTCTGGTATGACTTCTGCATTGAGCGTTACACCCGCACCGGCAAGACGCACAGTTGGCAAACGGTGCGCCGCGGGCGCAGCGACCACAGTTTTTATCTGCGCGACGACACCGGCGACTGCCATATCCATCCTCAGGGCGCCGACATGCAGCCGCTCGCGCGCCAGCGCTGGTACGGTAATACCGAACACCCGGTGACCTTTGGCGGTAGCGGGGGTTCCGGGCTGTTCTTTGGCTCGGGTCGTTATCGTTATACCGAGCGGCGCATTCACAGCGGCGATCCGCTCTATGCCCTGGGTTTGTTCCAGACCTTGCAGCCGCTCTCGGCAGCAGAGCAAAGCGAGCAGCATTTGCAGGAGCTGCTGGCGCAATGGAAAAAGGATCACGAGGACCTGCTGCGTCGCTTTGACGGCAATGGCGATGGTCGCCTCGATCAGGCCGAGTGGGAGCGGGCGCGCGCCGAGGCGGCAAGGCAGGCGCAGCTCTATACGCTGGAAAATTTCGACCAACGCCAGATCCATGTCCTCGCGCGACCGCCGAGTCGCCGTCAGCATTTTATTGTCGCCTGTCGCGACCCGAGACGACTGGCACGCGGCTATCGGCTGAAGGGCTGGGGATTGCTGCTGCTGGCCTTGGGACTGACTGGGCTGGCTGCCTACCTGCTCTTGTCTGCCACTCTCTAGTAATCTTCTCTTCATCTAGTCGTCATCTGGCGTTCACCGCTCTTTCACACTGCATTCATAGACTCCACTGCCATCTATAACTACCTCGTTAGGGAGCTCTACTATGTCTCAGCAGTTCAGGAGATGGCGTCACCTTGGCTTCACTCTGGCCGCTCTGGCCGCCCCGGGCGTCAGCCTGGGTCAGGACAGCGACAGCATTGAAGAAATAGTGGTCACCGGTCAAAACGTCTTTCGCGACCGCACCGACGACATTAACCCCACCCTGAGATATGACCTGGAATTTTTCCAGCGCTTTGAACCCCTGACTGCCGGCGAGATGCTCAAGCGCATCCCCGGCGTGGTCTTTTCGCGCGACATCCTGGAGTACGATGGCGTGCAGCTGCGCGGCCTCGAATCCGGCTATACCGAAATTCTGATCAATGGGCGACCGGTATCCGGCAAGGAAGCCGACGGCAGCTTCTTTGTTGATCGCATCCCGGCCGAGCTGGTGGAAAGTATCGAAGTAATCCGCGCTCCCTCGGCCGATATGTCTGGCGAAGGCGCCGCCGGCTCGCTCAATATCAACCTCAAGGAAGGCGCGCAGATCGAAGGTATCCTGGCGCGTTTGTCGACCATGCTGGTGCCCGAGGGCGAAGACAGCTTTTTTGACGGCGACACAGAAACCAAGTTCAACGGTGCGCTGGCCATTGCCGGCGCCACCAGCAATTCCGACTACTGGCTGGGGCTGAACGTGCAGCAACGCTTCAATCCCAAAGAGAAGCTGGAGCTCTTCTATGATGCCCCCACGGGCGATCTCGAAGGCTACCAGTTTGAGGACGACACCCGTAACGGCACCGATTACTCCCTGAACGGCTCCTTCAATACCCGCATGGGTCAGGGCGATCTGAGCGCCAATCTCTACTATGTGGTGACTGAGCGCGAGGAGAACCAGTACGAAGCCGAGTACGAGGGCAGTGTGCCGGAACGCGTTGCCGTGCAGCTGACGGAGTGGCAGGAGACTTTTGTCGATATCAGCCAGACCAGCTGGAGCCTGGATGGCATTTACACGCATCCCGTGGGTCAGGGTACGCTTGAGTTGTCCGCGGCCATGGCGCGCTTTGAGGACGAAACCGACGAATTCGAATACACCGAGGAGTGGGATACCGGCGTGCTGGACGACACAGAAACCGACACGGGTTCCACCTCGATCACGGACGACAGCTATCAGCTGGAACTGGCCTATGCCCTGAATCTGGGCAGCTGGGATGTTAAAACCGGCCTGAACTACAGCATGGCAACGCGCGAAGGTGACCACGAAGGGGTGATCTTTGACGGTGAAGCCGATGTCGAAGAATCGCGCCTGTCGCCCTATGTTACCGCCGCGCAATCCACCGACTTTGGCCTGAGCTATGAAGCCGGTGTGCGCTACACCCGCTACGAGCGCGATATGACCAGCGACGATGGCGATGCCTCCCAGTCCGGTGGCGAGTTGCTGCCGTCCTTCAGCCTGCTGTGGGACGCCGACGAAAACCGTCGTTTCCGGCTGTCTCTGGCACGCACCCTGCGTCGTCCGGACTTCGACCTGATCATTCCCTTTGAAGAAGATGAAACGCCACAGGACGAAGACTTCACCATCGGCAACCCCGACCTGGATTCCGAGACCATTTGGGGTCTGGATGTGGGCGTGGAGCAGCGTCTGCCGCAGGGCGGTATCGTCGGTCTGAACTTCTTCTACCGCAATATCCGCGATCTGGTCGAGATCACCAATACTGGCATATTGGCCTCGACCATCGACCCGGATCCCCAGTTCACCGGCTTTGTCTTCCAGCCGCGCAACGTTGGCGACGCCACCACGTCCGGCATCGAGTTCGATATTTCCATGCCGCTTAGCCTGCTGGGCCTGGACAACACGGGCTTCTACGCCAATTACGCCTATATGAACTCCTCGGTGACGGATGCCTATACCGGCCGTTCCCGCGAGATGCGCAACCAGCCGAACTATGTCTACAACCTCAGCCTGACGCAGGATATTCCGGCCTGGAACACGGGCTTGGGCCTGTCCTACCAGAAGCGCGGCTCCTCACTGGCGACCGAGTTCAGTGAGTACGTGGTGCTGGAGTACGACGCAAACCTGGAAGTGTTTGCCGAAGTGAACTTGAACGACAATATGGTGGTGCGTCTTAGCGGTACCAACCTGCTCGACGCCGAGAAGCGCGAAATCTTCCGCGAGTTTGGCGAGCCGGTGAACGAGATCGAACTGGAAGAATCCAGCGCCGTCTATACCCTGACATTGCGCGCCACCTTCTGACATGAGGAAGATCATTCTGGTAGCCAGCCTGGCAGGGCTGGCTACTGCATGTATGTCAGACCCCGAGCAGCCAGTCGACCTGGTGAAAAGGAGCATTCCCGTGGCCCGGTTGAAGCCATTGATGGAAACTGTTCCGGTGGCCAGCAGCGACGACGCCGCCGACGATCCGGCGATCTGGGTGGCACCCGCTGAACCCGGCCTCAGCCGCATTCTGGGTACCGATAAGCAGTCCGGCCTGGCGGTCTACAACCTGCAGGGCGAGCTGCTGCAGTTTCTTGCAAGCGGGCGCTTGAACAATGTCGATCTGCGTCAGAGCGTCGAGGTCGATGGCCAGCTCCACGATCTGGCAGTAGCGACCAACCGCACACATATTGGCATGGATATTTTTGGTATCGATCCCGAGTCTGGCCAGGTGACTCAGCTCGGTAGCTGGCCGCTCGACCTGGTCGAGCCCTACGGCCTGTGCCTCTATCGGGATGCTCAGAATGGTCTTCAGGTGTTTGTGAATTCCACCGATGGCCACTACCAGCAATGGCTGATGAACTCGGTCGATCCGCTGCGCATGGAGATGCTGCGCGAGTTTCATCTGGCCAGTCAGCCTGAAGGTTGCGCGGCTGATGACATCCAGCATCAGCTCTTTGTCGGCGAAGAAGGTCGCGGCGTCTGGCGCCTAACGACTGATCCGGCGCAGACGGAACTGGTGCTGATTGACGAAGTAGGCGCCGGGGTGCTGGTAGCTGACGTCGAGGGCATGGACATCTATCGCACGGCTGCAGGTCAGGCCTACCTGGTGGTTTCCAGCCAGGGCGATTTCACCTATGCCGTCTACGATGCTCAGGGCGATTACGGCTACCGCGGCTCATTCCAGATCGCTGCCGACCCCGAACGGGGCATCGATGGCGCTCAGGAAACCGACGGCCTGGCAGTCAGTGCAGCCAATCTGGGCCCAGGCCTGGAGCAGGGAGCGCTGGTGGTACAGGACGGCTACAACCTGCAGCCAGCCGAAAAGCAGAACTTCAAATTGGTGCCCTGGGCGGATATCGCGTCAGCCCTAGGCTTGGAATAGGGGCATTAATGGCAAAGGAATGCCACCAATGCGGCAGTGACCGCCACGTTGAGGGATTCGACGCCGCGCTGCATGGGAATGTGCAGCAGCTGATCCAGCTGTTGCCGCAGCGGGTCAGAAAGTCCGGCTGTTTCGCCACCGAGAACGAAGAGTGCCGGACGGCGCAGCGGCGCGTCAAAGAGCGAGAATTTTGCTTCGCCCGCCAGACCGTAACAGGTTACCCCGGCTGCTTTCAGCTGCTTCAGGGCTTCACTATTGGATGTGCATTTCAGCAAGGGAGCCCGGAACAGGGCACCACTGCTGGCCTTGATTGCCAGCGGACTGATACGGGTGTTGTCGCGCTCGCTCAACACCAGGCCATCGAAGGAGCTGGCCGCCAGGCTGCGGATAATCATCCCCAGATTCTGTGGATTGGTGACTCCATCCAGCATTAGCAGGCGAAAATCTTTCGGCGCTACGGCCAGAAATTCGTCTAACGATTGATGTGCGGCGCAGGCCAGATCGGCAGCCACGCCTTGGTCCTGTTGACTGTTGCGCGAAATGCGCGACAGCTCGAGTGGCTCGTGATGACGGATGTCAGCGCCCTGTTGGCGCGCCAGTTCAATAATTTCGTCGAGAATGGCCGCGGGCTTGTTGCGGCGCGACAGATGCAGGCGTTCGACCCGGACGCCGGGGCTTTGCAGGGCTTCCAGCACTGGCTTGCGGCCGTAGAGGGTGAGCAGGCGATCAAAGGCGGCTTTGCGCGACCGGTACGCCTCGGAGTCTGTCATCTTCAGCCGTGCAGGATGCGCAGGTAGGCCTGCACCGTCGGCACTAGGCCCCGTGCGATGGCATCGACCACCAGGGCGTGGCCGATACTGACTTCCCGCAGGTAGGGCAGCTGGCGATACAGTAGCAGGTTCTCCAAATTGAGATCGTGGCCGGCGTTGACGCCCAGGCCAAGGTCGTTAGCTGTATGCGCAGCCTCGACATGACGCATGTAGACGGCAGCGGCGTGTTCGGGACTGCGCGCAAAGGCGGCGGCAAAGGGCCCGGTGTAGAGTTCGATGCGATCGGCACCGATGCGACTGGCCAGTTCAATCTGGCGGGTGTCGGCATCCATAAAGAGGCTGACGCGAATGCCGGCTTCGTGCAGCTGGTCGATTATTGGCAGCAGAGCGTCGGCGTCTTTGCCTAGGTCAAAACCGTGGTCGGAGGTGAGTTGCTGACGGCCGTCCGGCACCAGCGTGCACTGATCAGGCCGGCTCTCCAGCACCAGGGCAAGAAAGCCGGGGTAGCGACCCTCCTTGCCGGCAAAGGGGTTGCCTTCGATATTGAACTCGACTTCGCCGCGATTGTTCAGCATGTCGGCCAGCGCCAGGGTGTCTTCGGGACGAATATGGCGCTGATCCGGGCGCGGGTGCACGGTGATGCCCTTACAGCCGGCGCCGATACAGGTCTCGGCGTGCTCGAGCAGGTCTGGGAGGTTGCCGCCGCGCGAATTGCGCAGCAGGGCAATCTTGTTCAGATTGACACTAAGCGCGATCACCCTAGCCCCATTCGGAATAGCCACGTCGCTTCTTCAGGCGCGTGACCAGCGCACTGAGCAGTGCGCCGGCAAATACTGCCACGGCGCCGTAGATAAACGAGGTGCGCCAGGCGTTGTCGGCCAGACGTTCATTCTCTGCCACCAGCACATCCAGTTCGTGCTGCATCACCTGATTGCGCCGCACCAGTTCCTGGTTTTGTGCGCCAAGGGCTATGACATCGCCGGAAATCTGCATCACAGGCTGACGGATGACACCGTCCTCGCTTTCCAGTGTCACGGTCTCAACCGACAAGCCAACGCGCTGCAGATCGGCCAGCAAGCGGTCGATCTGTGACTGCAACTGGCCGTTCTCTGCCTGCAGGGCAGCCATGTCCTCCTCGAGCTGGGGCGCGCGCACCCGGCCGATTTGCTCGGTTTGCACAAACTGACTGGGAACCCAGCCATCGATGCCGCTGGCTGTGCGAATGCGCCGCCAGCCGTCAATTTCTTCTCCCATATCCGTTACCTGAGTGCCGCTTACGATGCCGCGGTGCAGGATTATGCAGCTATTACAGCCGGTGGCGCGGATCGGCACATAGAACACGTCGGAGATATAGAGCGTATCGCCCTCGGCGGCCAGGGCTGGCAGTCCGGCAATAAGCAGCAGTAGCACTGCGATCAGTTTCATGAATGCGTCCTCAGGGTAGCGCCTTGCGCAAGGGTTTAACGATCAGGCTGCTCCACACCGATTCGCGCCAGAACACGTCGGCTTCAGCCCAGGCGCGGGCTTCCTCAAGGCTGTCAAATTCAGCGACGATCAGACTGCCGGTAAAGCCTGCTGCACCCGGATCTTCGGCGTCAATGGCGGGATGTCCGCCGGCGATGACGCCGCGACCCTGATCGAACAGGCTGGTGATGCGCGCCAGATGTTCCGGGCGTTTAGCCAAACGTTGCTGCAGGCTGTCCTGGCGATCTTCGGCAATGATGGCGTAGAGCATTTATCAATTCTCTTTGTGATGAATGATTTCGTCCAGCTCTAGGTGCGTCAACTGGCCGATTTTGCGAAACAGGTAGAAAAGTGCGGCCATCATCACCAGCATGGCAGGCAGGGCGATCACGGGGTAACTGAGCGCCGGCATCTTGCCGAGCTGGGCGTTGAACTCCTCGGTACCTGGCGGGGCCAACAGAACCCAGCGCGCCAGCAGGTAGTTG
>JAYQPQ010000064.1:0-9383 GCA_038145405.1 Porticoccaceae bacterium
AAACCCGCGCGGGGCGTGTTTTCTACCCCCCCCCGTGTCGATCTCTACGGGGCGGGGCCCCCCGCGCGGGGTGGGGGCTGCGGCACACTTTAACCCTGCCTGTCTGAGTAGCAGAGACAGATGCGGGCCCTCTATAAACGGAGAATATGCATGAAACTCATCACAGCCATTATCAAGCCCTTCAAGTTGGATGATGTGCGTGAGGCTCTGGGCTCAATCGGAGTTCAGGGCATCACGGTCACGGAGGTCAAAGGATTCGGGCGTCAAAAGGGACATACCGAGCTCTATCGCGGAGCTGAGTATGTCGTCGATTTTCTTCCGAAAATCAAGGTTGAAGTAGCCGTCACCGACGAACTGCTCGACCAAACCATCGAATCAATCGTCAGTTCTGCGGCGACCGGAAAAATCGGAGACGGCAAAATTTTTGTCACCAGCCTCGAGCAGGTAATCCGTATCCGTACCGGCGAAACTGGCCAGGACGCCATCTAATAACAGGCATCTGACTGGAGACTATTATGGAATCTGCAATACATCTAGCCTACGCGCTCGATACCTTTTACTTCCTTATCATGGGCGCTTTCGTGATGTGGATGGCCGCCGGTTTTGCCATGCTTGAAGCTGGCTTGGTCCGTGCCAAAAACACCACTGAAATCCTGCTCAAAAACATCGCCCTGTTCGCTATCGCCTGCACCATGTACCTGGTAATGGGCTATAGCATCATGTACGGCGGCGGTATGTACCTGCCCGATATGTGGTTCGGTGACAGCATTGCCAACGCAACGGTCGAAGAAGTTCTGGCCAGCAGCGGCGACACCTACTACTCCGGTGCATCCGACTTCTTCTTCCAGGTTGTGTTCGTTGCGACCGCCATGTCCATCGTTTCCGGCGCCGTGGTTGAGCGTATGAGGCTGTGGGCTTTCCTGGCTTTTGCCGTGGTCATGACCGGTCTGATCTACCCCATGCAGGGTATGTGGACCTGGGGTGGCGGCTGGCTGAGCGAAGCCGGTTACTCTGACTTTGCCGGTTCCGGTATCGTCCACATGTGTGGAGCTGCCGCCGCTCTGGCTGGCGTGCTGCTGCTCGGCCCCCGCAAAGGTAAATATAACGCTGACGGGTCAGCCAATGCTATTCCCGGCGCCAACATGCCGCTGGCTACCCTGGGTGTGTTCATCCTGTGGCTGGGCTGGTTCGGCTTTAACGGTGGTTCCGAGCTGATGGTTTCCAATATCGACGAAGCCAATGCCGTTGCCGATGTATTCGTCAATACCAACGCTGCCGCTTGCGGCGGTCTGATCGCCGCGCTGATCGTTGCCCACTTCCTGTTCGGTAAAGCCGACCTGACCATGGCCCTGAACGGTGCTTTGGCTGGCCTGGTGTCCATCACGGCCGGTCCGCTGGATCCGAGCCCGCTGATGTCTACCCTGATCGGTGCCATCGGTGGCGTGATTGTGGTCTTCTCCATTGTCGGCCTCGACAAGCTGAAGATCGACGATCCCGTCGGCGCCATCTCCGTTCACGGCGTGTGCGGTATCTGGGGCATCCTGGCGGTCTGCATCACCGCCGGTATGGGCCAGCTGGTTCCCCAGCTGATCGGTATCGCCGGCATCTTCGTCTGGACCTTTGTTGCCGCCCTGATCGTATGGGCCATCCTCAAGGCTGTCATGGGTATCCGTGTCAGCGAAGAAGAGGAGTACGAAGGTGTGGACCTGAGCGAATGCGGTATCGAAGCCTACCCGGAATTCGTCAAGTAAATCCCCTCCCACTCGGGAACCCAAGGGAAGTGTTCGCACTTCCCTTTTTTTTTGTATTCGGGAAGAATGCGGTACTGCCCTAATTCAATTCGCAGCAGGAGTTCCGATGAAACTGATTACCGCAATTATCAAGCCATTCAAACTGGACGACGTACGCGAGGCTTTGGCTGCGGTGGGCGTGCAGGGTGTAACAGCTACCGAGGTGAAGGGATTTGGCCGCCAGAAAGGGCATACCGAGCTGTATCGCGGTGCCGAGTACATCATCGACTTTCTGCCCAAGGTCAAGCTGGAAATCGCCGCCAAGGACGACATGGTCGATGCCATCATTGAAGCCATTACCAAGACGGCCAGTACTGGCAAGATCGGCGACGGCAAGATTTTCGTTTCCCAGCTCGATCAGGTTATCCGCATCCGCACCGGGGAAACCGGCTCCGACGCACTCTGATTGCCAGGGGAGATCCTGCCCGGGCTACAACCTCAGTCCGGGTGTTTCTGGGCTAGCTGCTCGAGCTGGCGCCGCCAAAGATTGCAAAGTGACGCTGGCAATTCATTGACTTGGGAATAGAGATCGGCGACCGGTTGCAGACTCCATTCCCGCGGTAGCAGCTTGGCCAGATTTTCCGGCAGGACGACGGATCCTGCCGAGCTGTACACCAGCATTTCTTCACATTGACTCAGCACGTCCTGCTCCAGCAAGTTGAGGCTGCCGACCAAGGCGTCGCGCGCAACCTTGGCGGGTATCACGGCGGCGCTGATGGCCAGACCCCGATCGGCACCCAGCACCTGACATAGGTTCCAGGCGAACACACAAGCCTGACGTAAACTTTGCGCAGCCTCGCCGCGCGAACACAAAAACAGCATATCGTCGTTCAACGTCAGAAATTCCACGCCGTAATTGGGCGCCAGCTGGCGGACGATTTGTTGCCAGCGTGCCTGATCGTCGGCCTGACCGGATCCCGCGCGCAACGACGCCACCAGAGGGTTGAGTGATATCGCCAACAGCAGGCGCGGCCGCACAGTGGGCTCGGTGGCGGCTGGCGATGCGTTGGCAATGCCGGGGCGCATGAGCAGCGTCGTGGCGGCGAGTAGGGCAAGCAGCCCTAGTCCCAGGGCCAACCAGGGGACCTGCGCCCGGGGGAGAGCAACGGTAATGGCCAGCGTGCCGAGCAAAGATTGCTCTAATACCAGCTGGCGCACATGGGCCGTAGCATTTTCAACATCCAGGCCGGCGGTATTGCGGTTAAACACCTGCACCTGCCGCTGGTTTTCAATGTTCATGACACTGGCTTCCACCACCGGCGAGCCCTGGATTACCAGGTCGAGCGTTTGGCGCAGACCGTTGCGATCGCCGGAAATCAGGTAGGGTAGGGCCAAATTGCCCAGGGTTTGCAACTGGCTGTTGCCCTCCGATGTCGGTGGCGCCAGGCGACTATTCGCCAGTACGCCCAGCAGCAGGAGCAAAAGCAGCAGCAGAATTTGCCTGGCGTAGCGCAAGAAAAAATTCACGAGAGGCGGCATAGGTAAAAAATCCTGCTGTCAGTAGCGGTGCGAAGCTGTCTGTCCGCAAGGCCACAGCCTATAATGCCGGCTTTGCGGCAATACGACTGGCAAAGGTGGCGAAACTCTATCTTATTTCGATCTCAGGGGAAAACCGAACCGGTATCACCTCGACCCTGACTCGCCACCTCTCCCAACATCAGGCACATTTGCTGGATATTGGTCAGGCGGTGATTCACGATGCGCTGTCCCTAGGCGTGCTGGTGGCCCTGCCCGACGAGGCCGATGTCGAAATCCTTTTCAATACCCTGCGTAGCGAGTTTGCCCATCGCGATCTGCTGGTGCGCTGGCAGCCAATCCCCGAGGAAGACTACATCCACTGGGTCAACCAGCAGGGTCAGCAGAAGCATGTGGTGACGTTGCTCGGCCGCGAAATCAGTGCCCAGGCCCTGTCGCACGTCACCAGTGAACTGGCGGCCAACCAGCTCGACATCTACCACATTACCCGTCTCAGCGGCCGCATCGGTCTGGATCAGCTGGGCAAGGCCTCGCAGACCTGTATCGAAATCATGCTGCGCGGTTCGGTACCGGATCCGGGCAAATTCCGCTCCAATCTGCTGGCTTTGGCATCGCAGCTGGATATCGATCTGGCCTATCAGGTCGATGGGCTGTTTCGGCGCAATCGCCGAATGGTGGTGTTCGATATGGACTCCACCCTGATTCGCCAGGAAGTTATCGATGAGCTGGCCAAGGAAGCTGGCGTGGGCCCGCAGGTGAGTGCTATCACTGAGCGAGCCATGCGTGGCGAGATGGATTTCAACGAGAGCCTGCAGCAGCGCGTGGCCTTGCTCGAAGGGCTGCCGGAAGCGGCGCTGCAAAAGGTGATGCAGCGCATTCAGCTCAACGAAGGCGCCGAACGCCTGTTTCGCACCCTCAAGCGGCTGGGTCTGAAAACGGCCATTCTCAGCGGCGGCTTTACCTACTTTGGCGAACGCCTGCAACAGCATCTGGGTATCGACTATGTACATGCCAACCAACTGGAAATTATCGAGGGCAAACTCACCGGTCGGGTGCTGGGGGAGATCGTCAACGGCGAAGCCAAGGCGCGTTTGCTGCGCGAACTGGCCGAACGCGAGCATCTGGTGCCCGAGCAGGTGATTGCGGTGGGCGATGGTGCCAACGACCTGCCCATGCTGCGTGCAGCCGGTCTCGGCGTGGCCTTTCACGCCAAACCCATCGTGCGCGAATCGGCCGACCAGGCCTTATCTACCCTGGGGCTGGATGCGGTGCTCTATTTATTGGGATTAAGCGACGCCGATGCGCAGTGAAAGCTGCTGCGCTCGCTAGGCTTTCAAAGACAATTGCCGAGGATTGAAAATTCTCGCTTTTTCTAGTCGGCTTTTAGAAATTTACCAGATGTCTAACCAGTTCTTGCAGTGTCGCTATCGATAAGACCTGGCCGCGTTTCGGCAGGTCCTCTGTCAAAAGATCATCTGTCGGTGGTACATGGATAAAGACCACCTCGGTGTTCCACCCTTCCCGATGCACCAACTCCAGCGCTCGATAGTAGGTGTAGTTGCACAGATAGCTTCCGGCGTCGACGGATTGCTCAACGTCCAGGCCGCAGCTCTGTATCAGACGTTCCAGTTGTTCTACATCCAGAGTGGCAGAGTAGCTTGGTTTGCCCTCAACCTTAATCTGTTGCTGTGTGGATCGATGTCCGTTCGCATCAACCTGAGTGGTGCTGATTTGATTCCTGGCCTGTCGTTCCAGGCGGACACATCGAGCCTTTTGATGGAGCCCCAGCATAAAAAGCCGGTCGGGACGAAAAGCGCGAAGTTCGGCTTCGAGCAGGGCGAAGGCTTCAGCGTAAGTGACGGGTAGCACCAACGTGCGCAGGGAGGGGTCAGTCGTCTGAGCTTGCAAGGCCCGCACGCACCGCTCGGTCGGATTGATAGGCGCTCCGGGGAAAGGGCCGAAGCCGGTGATCAGGGTTCGCTGTGGCATTTGGCCTAGTCAGCCAAACCGGCTGGGTGATTAGAAATTAAAGTCCATCTTGTCGCTGGGCGAGCGCACGTAGTAGCCCTGAATATAGGCCACGTTGCTCTTCCACAGGCTGGGCAAAATGGCGGCGATTTCCACCATAGGCACGATGGATTTGCGGCCTTTGCTGATTACGGCGATAAAGCCGCCATTAGGATATTCGCTGTTGGGCGCTAATTTTTTCAGTATGCATTCAAACCATTCGGCATCCGTGTCAAACATTAATGAGTAATGGAAACCTACTTGGTTCAAGCTAGTGCTTTCGAGTGCGCCGATGTTGGATTCCAGCTGTTCAGAAAGTTCGAAAGGCAGGATGCTACTGTGATGCTTTCCGAGGTACTTCTCCTTCGGCAATAACTTCATATTTTTTCAGTATTAAAGCAGTCAGTAAAACGACCATTTTTGTCGATGATAAAAATAAGATCACTGAAAGAAGAAATAACCTGATTGAGCGTGTTCATTAATCGCAGAATTTATATGAATTTAGGTATTCAATAGATTTTGCCCTGATGGCACAACTCATTTATTGATCTCCTCTGATGTTCATAGCAAATGACTTTTGCTTTGTTTACCCGGTTCCTCTGTTATCAGGCGCGGCAGCAGGTAACCAGATAAGCGACTCTGCAGGGCGGACATGAGGGACAAGGCGGCCTCCAGCGTCACCTGAAAATGCGCCGTACCCCTTACCTGGTCCGGCAGATGGAGATAATAGGGAAGAATGCCGGCATCAAAGGAGCGGCGGTGCAAATCCAGTTGCGCCTCAAGGTTGTCGTTCACGCCCGCCAGCAATACGGCCTGGTTCATCACCGTGGATCCCGCCTGGCGCAGTCGGGCCACGGCGGCTTGTAGATCGCTGTCGATTTCGTTGGCGTGGTTGATATGCAGCACGACCACCGGATGGTCGAACGGCTTCAGCCAACCCAGGTCGCTCTGCAGAATACGCTGCGGTACCACCACCGGCAGTCGGGTGTGAATGCGTAGCCGCTTGATTTGAGCGGTGCCCGCCAGTTTGGCAATCAGCGAGGTCAGGTAATCGTCGCTGGCCATCAGGGGGTCACCGCCTGACAAAATGACTTCGTCGACCTCGGGATGGTCGTGCAGATAATGGAACAGGGCCGGCCAGGCGCGGCGCCCCTCGTTGTTGGCGGCATAGTCAAAGTGGCGGCGGAAGCAGTACCGGCAATTCACAGCGCAGCTGGCGGCCAGCGTCAGCAGTACGCGGTTACCGTACTTGTGCAGCAGGCCGGGGAGCGGATTGCTTGCCGCTTCCTGCAAGGGGTCCTCGATCAAACCCGGGAGTTCCAGCAGTTCGTCCTGGACGGCCAGCACCTGACGCAACAGGGGGTCCTGAGGATTGCCGGGTTGCATGCGGTCGATAAAGGAGCGCGGCACCTTCAGCGGGAATTGATTGGCTGCGTCGGGCGAAAGTGCCAGTGCGGCCGGATCCAGTTGCAGAATGCGGCACAGCTCCAAGGGATCGGTCACGGCGGTTTGTAGCAGGCTTTGCCAGCTGGAGGTCTGCCGGGAAATGTCGGTCTGCTGTATCATGCGCCCTTTTTGAACTAGCGGGAGATTGGCAATTGGCAAGCTATTCTAGCAACGAAATTCGGGCTGGTTATAAGGTGATGCTCGATGGAGATCCCTGCTCCATCGTCGAAGTGGAATTCGTCAAGCCAGGCAAGGGTCAGGCTTTTACCCGCGTGCGGGTCAAAAACCTGAAGACCGGCCGGGTTGTGGAGCGCACCTTTAAGTCAGGCGAGAGCCTTGAGGCTGCAGACGTGATGGATATGGATATGCAGTACCTCTATAACGACGGCGAATTCTGGTATTTCATGCATCCAGAATCCTTTGAGCAGGCACAGGCAGACGAAAACTCTGTCGGCGATGCTGCGCAGTGGCTGAAAGAACAGGATACCTGCGTAGTGACCATGTATAACGGTGCGCCCTTGTCAGTGACGCCACCGAATCACGTGGTTCTGGAAATCGTCGAGACCGATCCGGGCCTGCGCGGCGATACCGCTACCGGTGGCACTAAGCCGGCCAAGCTGGTCACCGGAGCGGTGATCAAGGTGCCGCTCTTCCTCAATGTCGGCGATGTGGTGCGCGTAGATACCCGCTCCGGCGAATACCTGGGTCGCGCTCGCGACTGATCCGGCCGTGGACCACCTGGCCCGGCGCGCGCAGCTCTACCAGCAAGTGCGCGCCTATTTTTCCGGGCAGGGGGTGCTCGAAGTCGATGTGCCGGTGATCGGGCGCAGCGCCGCGCTTGATCCCAACCTGGAATCGCTGGCCGTCGATAACGGCGGCCAGCCGTTCTACCTGCAGACTTCCCCCGAGTACTTTATGAAGCGGCTGCTCGCCGCTGGTTCCGGCTCCATCTATGCACTGACGCGCGCCTTTCGTCGCGCGGAGCAGGGACGTTTGCACAACCCCGAATTCGCCCTTTTGGAGTGGTATCGCCTGGGCTACGATCTGCAGCAGCTGATCGAGGATGTGCTGGCCCTGCTGAAAACCCTGCTGCCTGAGGCGCAGGTTGCGCTGCATGGCTATGCCGAACTCTTTGAGCGTCACATGGGTTGCCATCCACTCACAGCTTCTCTGGCTGAGCTCAATCAACTGGTTGCCCAGCACACCAGCTATCGCGGCGAGCTGTCGCGCAGCCAGGCCTTTGATCTGCTGTTCAGCCAGGTGATCGAACCCCGGTTGCCGGCCGGCATTCAGGTAGTAACGCACTATCCTCCGGAGCAGGCCGCGTTGGCACAACTGGCGCGCGATGCAACCGGACGCGAGGTCGCCTTGCGCTTTGAGGTGTATCTCGATGGTGTGGAACTGGCCAACGGTTATCAGGAGCTTACCGATCCCCTTGAGCAGCGTCAGCGCTTTGCCGCCGATCAGGGGCAGCGTGCGGCGGCGGGTCTAGCTGTGCCGGCGATGGACGAGAAGTTTTTGGCCGCCCTAGCACAGGGTTTGCCGGCCTGCAGCGGGGTAGCCCTTGGGCTGGATCGGTTGTTGATGCGATTAGTCGGCGCGCAAAGCCTGGCCGAGGTGATGCCCTTCGGCTGGGATGCGCTCTAGTTCCCAAGCGTGCGTGCGACCACCCAGGTTCCCACTTGCAATGCGCCCCCGCCAGCAGGGTGGTGGCGGCGCTATTCAAGGTGGCTCCGGTTGTCATGACATCGTCGAGCAGGGCGATACGCAGTCCCTCGACAGATGACGACAAGGCAAAGGCGTTAGCCATATTGCGGCGACGGGCTCCCTTGCCAAGCCGGCGCTGGTCGCGGGTAGCGCGCCGTTTGAGCAATGCGTCCTGCAGCGGAATATGCAGGCGCTTAGCCAGCGGCTCGGCCAACACCTGGGTCTGATTAAACCCCCGGCGCAGCAGGCGCCAGGGATGCAGCGGGATGGGCAGCAGCAGATCGGGCAGGGCGGTGCCCGATTCCACTATCCTTTGTTCCAGCAGGGCCACCAGAGCGGGCGCTGCGACAAAACCACCGCGATCCTTGAGCTGACGAATCAGGCGACTGACCGGTTGTTCGTAGGGGCAAGCCGCCAGCGGCGAGTGCAAGACTGGCGGCTTGCTCTGGCAGGCACCACAGAGGGGTTGCTCGGCCGGAACCCGCAGGGCGCATTGGCGACAGCTGGGCCCCAGGCGTGGCATCAGTTCCAGGCAGACGGGGCAGAGATTGGCAACCGGGTAATGGCCGCTGAGGTTGCACAGCAGGCAAAGCGTTGGGGGACGACGGATCATGACACCTCCCTGTGTGATGGCCGCACGCGCTGGTAAACTGCCACCACTCTAAGCCAAACCGCAACCGAACCCAATGAACAAGAAGCGAGAATTGTCCCCGGAGGATCAGGCGCGCGTGGATGCCTATCTCAAGCAGGGCTATAACGATGTCGAGCGCAAGCCATTCCGGCCGCTGCGCCTGCTATTTGTGCTCTGGATTGTGGTGACCCTGATCGGGGCTTTTGCGCTGGCCTATACGCGCTATCACGGCATTATCTGAGGCCCTGACTTGACCGAGCTGACGCGCAATCCCCGCCGCTTTTTTATCCTGGCGCTGCAAGGACAGACGCTTTAAACGGATTTTG
>JAYQPQ010000065.1:0-8775 GCA_038145405.1 Porticoccaceae bacterium
CACCCGCGCGTGGGGTGGCCGCGTTATTGCCGTGGGCACCACCGCCGTGCGGGGCCTGGAACCGGCAGCGCAATCCGGCCAGCTGTTGCCCTATGAGGGCGACACCCAGATCTTCATCTACCCCGGCTATCGCTTCCAGGTGGTCGATGCGCTGGTAACCAATTTTCACTTGCCTGAATCGACGCTCATGATGCTGGTGAGTGCCTTCGCCGGTTATGGCGCCATCATGCAGGCCTATCGCGAAGCCATCGCGCAGGAGTACCGCTTTTTCAGCTATGGTGACGCCATGTTTCTGGTGCGCAACGTCCTGGCCATTGAGGATATTCCGGTATGAATACATGGCGCCAATTGGCGACTTCGGGCGGTGCTCGCCGCGGTGAGCTGACGCTTCTGCACGGCAAGGTGCAGACGCCGGTCTTTATGCCGGTGGGCACCTACGGAACGGTCAAGGGCATGTTGCCGCGCGATATCGAGGCAATCGGCGCCGAAATTGTGCTCGGCAATACCTTCCACCTGATGCTGCGTCCCGGCGCCGATATTGTCGCTCGCCATGGCGGCTTGCATGGCTTTATGCATTGGTCTCGCCCCATCCTGACGGATTCGGGTGGCTTTCAGGTGTTCAGCCTCGGCGAGCTGCGCAAGATTCGCGAAGAGGGCGTGACCTTTCGCTCGCCGGTCGACGGTGACGAGGTGTTCCTGAGCCCGGAGATTTGCATGCAGGTGCAGCGGCAGTTGGGCTCAGATGTAGTGATGGCATTCGATGAGTGCACGCCTTATCCAGCCAGTGAAAAGCAGGCTGCGGAATCAATGGCTCTGTCCATGCGCTGGGCGCGGCGCAGCAGAGACGCCCACGCCGACAATCCATCGGCGCTCTTCGGCATTGTCCAGGGCGGCATGTATGAGGCGCTGCGCAGCCAGTCCTTGCAGGCGCTGCAGGAGATCGGTTTTGACGGCTATGCCATCGGTGGTCTGTCAGTCGGCGAACCGCCAGAGGATCGTCTGCGCATTCTGGATCACCTGGCGCCGCGCATGCCGGCGGCGGCGCCGCGCTACCTCATGGGCGTGGGCAAACCGCGGGATATTGTGGAGGCGGTGGCGCGCGGCATCGATATGTTCGACTGCGTCATGCCGACCCGCAATGCACGCAATGGCCATCTCTTTACCAGCGAAGGTGTGATACGCATTCGCAACAGCCGTCATCGGGACGATACCGGGCCCCTCGACCCGGCCTGCGATTGCTACACCTGTGCCAACTTTTCCCGCGCCTATCTGCACCATCTTGATCGCACCAACGAGATTCTGGGCTCGCAGCTGAATACCCTGCACAACCTGAGGTATTACCAGCAGTTGATGGCAGACATCCGTGCGGCCATCGAAGCCGATCAGTTCGAGGCCGTTGCTGCGGATTTTCTGACGCGTTTTCCCGACTAGCCCGCTCGGGCTCAATTATCCCCAGCAAGCTGATCAGTCTGACCGCTGGATTGATCCCGAGCATGTGCCGATCCGGAGGCCGCGGTGACCGGCCCGAACTCGAGTGGGTCTGTGATCGCTTGAAATCCGCTTGGGAGGCACAATCTTGTTGACTTGGGAGGGGTGATTGTCCGCGCTGGTTAGCCCGTTAGCCGTCCGATATAATCCGCCGCTTTGTCAATCAAGCACAGTGTCTGTAACCAGATGAACAAATACCCGCTCTGGAAGTACCTCCTCGTTCTCGCCGTCGTGGTGTTTTCCTCCATATATGCCCTGCCCAACATCTATCCGCCGGATCCGGCTGTGCAGGTTACCGGCCAGAACAGCGGCCTGGTGATTGAACAGCGCACCCTGACGCGCATCCTCACAGCACTGGGTGAGGCGGGCATTGCCCATTCCGCCGAAGAAGTCAGTGAAGATGGCCGCAGCGCTTTGGTGCGTTTGATCGACAGCGAGCAGCAATTGCGTGCCAAGGACGTGATCCAGCAGGCACTGGGCACTGATTTTGTGGTTGCGCTCAATCTGGCACCGACCACCCCGACCTGGTTGCAGGATTTGGGCGCACAGCCCATGAAACTGGGTCTCGACCTCAGTGGTGGAGTGCACTTCCTGCTGGAGGTCGACCTGCAATCTGCAGTTCATGATCGGCTCGAGGGCATTGGTTCCCAGGCTCGCACCCTGCTGCGAGAGGCGCGCATTCGCTACGCCGAGCCGGAGATTCGCGATCAGGTTCTCTATATCGGCTTTCGCAATGCGGCGGATCGCACCGCCGGACTCGAGGTGTTGCGCGAACAGTTTCCCCTGCTGCAATTCAGCTCGGTAGCCGCGGAGCAGGCCGATCTGTTCGAGCTGTCCATGCAATATTCCCCGGTGGAGCTGCTCGATATCGAAGAGCGCGCCATCGACCAGAACCTCACCTCGCTGAAGAACCGGGTCAATGAACTGGGTGTGGCCGAGCCGCTGGTGCAGCGCCAGGGTCGCAACCGCATCGTGGTCGAGCTGCCGGGTATTCAGGACACCGCCGAAGCCAAGCGCATTCTGGGTAAAACCGCCAACCTGGAATTTCGTCTGGAATACGACCCCAACAGCCCCGAAGCACGCGAGGAATTTGCCTTTCGCAACGATTACGCCGGTTATGGCAATGCCTGGCTAGAACGCGACTTTATCGTTACCGGCGAAGCGGTCACCGATGCCAGTGTGGGCTTCGATGAAGCCGGTGCGCCCCAGGTTAATATTACGCTGAGTTCCGAAGGCGGTGCCGAGATGCATCGCGCCACGCGCAATAACGTCGGCCGTCGCATGGCAGTGCTCTTCCTCGAACAGCGCGCCGAAACGCGCTATGAAGAGGTCGACGGAGTGCCGGTGCCGGTGATCGATACCTTTATGGATCGCAAGATCATCAGCCTGGCTACCATTCAGTCTGCCCTGGGTGTTTCCTTCCGCATCACGGGTGTTGGCAGCCAGGCCGAGGCCAGTGAGCTGGCTCTGCTGCTGCGCGCCGGTGCACTCGCCGCTCCCATGAGCTTTGTCGAGGAGCGCACCGTGGGCCCGTCGCTGGGCGCTGAGAACATTCGCGCCGGTATCGATTCGGTGGAATTCGGTCTGCTGGTGGTGGTGCTCTTTATGCTGGCCTACTACCGCGTATTCGGCCTGATCGCCAACATTGCCCTGGGCATCAACCTGCTGATGCTGACCGCCATCATGTCCATGCTCGGTGCGACACTTACGCTGCCGGGCATTGCCGGTATCGTGCTGACACTGGGCATGGCGGTGGATGCCAACGTGCTGATTTTCTCGCGTATTCGCGAGGAGTTGCGCAATGGCCATCCGCCACAGTCGGCCATCAAGATGGGCTATGAGAACGCTTTCTCCACCATTGTCGACGCCAACCTCACGACCCTGATCGTGGCGCTGATTCTCTATGTGATTGGCTCGGGTCCGGTGCAGGGCTTTGCCGTCACGCTTTGTATCGGCATTCTGACCTCCATGTTCACCGCCATCGTCTGCAGCCGCGCGTTGGTCAACCTGATTTATGGCAGCCGCCCTCAGGTCAAGAAACTCTGGATCTAAGCAATGAATACCACCTTTCAGTTTGATTTCATGCGCTATCGCCACGCTGTGGGCATTGGCTCCATCGTAATGGTGGTGCTGTCCCTGATTTTTCTGGTTGTGCGCCCGCTGAATCTGGGACTGGATTTCTCCGGAGGCACCTTGCTGGAGTTGCATTTTGAGCAGCCCACACCCATTGAGCCGGTACGCGAACAACTGCGTTCCGGGCTGTTCCCCGATGCCGTGGTAGTGCACTTTGGCGCCGAGACCGAGGTGCTGGTGCGCACCCGTGAGCAGCTTAACCAGACGCAGGGCGAAGCGGTTGCCCTCAGTTTAACTCAGGCCTTGGGCGATACGGCCGAGGTGCGCCGCGTGGAATTCGTCGGCCCGCAGATCGGCGAGGAATTGCGCGAAGATGGCGGGCTCGGTCTGCTCGCCGCCATGCTGGTAGTCATGCTCTACGTGGCTATTCGCTTTCAGTACAAGTTTTCTGTCGGCGCCGTGGTAGCGCTAGTGCACGATGTCATCATCACCCTGGGCTTTTTTGCGCTGTTTCAGTGGGAGTTTGACCTCACTGTGCTGGCTGCCGTGCTGGCGCTGATTGGCTACTCCCTGAACGACACCATTGTGGTGGCCGACCGCATTCGCGAGAACTTTCGCACGGTGCGCAATATGAACCCGGTCGCCATGGTGAACCTGTCCTTGAACCAGGTGCTGGGGCGCACCATCGTGACGGGCCTGACGACCTTGCTGGTGCTGGTCGCGCTCTATTTTCTCGGCGGTGAATCACTCAAGGGCTTCGCCCTCGCCTTGATCATTGGCATTCTGGTGGGTACCTATTCATCTATCTATGTCGCATCCAACCTGGTGCTCATGATGAATGTGTCGACCCAGGATCTGATGCCGCCAGTCGAGCAGGACGGCACCGACGTTCAGCAGGAAGTGCCCTACCGCTAGACCTCTCAGCTGGGCTGCTGGCCCGGATTAAATCGGCTACTTGCAGAGATAGCCGAGGTGCTTTTTCACAATCGGCAGCAGCTCGCGCATCAGCTTGGGCGTAGCGCAGAGGATATGCCCGTTCTTCATAAAGCCGGATTCGCCGGCCAGGTCGGTGACCAGCGCGCCAGCTTCGCGCGCGATCAATGCACCGGCGGCGATATCCCAGGGCTTCAGGTTCATTTCATAGAATCCATCAAAGCGACCGGCGGCGACATAAGCCAGATCGAGTGAAGCGGCGCCCAGGCGACGTATGCCGGCGGTGCCCTGCAGCAGCAGGTCCCGCGTTGCCGCCAGATAGGGTTCGACATGCTCCAGGCTGGCCTCGGTGAAGGGGATGCCGGTAGCAAGCAGTGCGCCCTGCAGTGTTTTGCGTTCGGTGACGCGCAGGCGTCGTCCGTTCAGGCGGGCACCATCACCGCGCGAGGCGGAAAACTCCTCATCCATCAGCGGGTCGAAGATTAGACCATGTTCCATGCGACCGTTGATCTGGCAGCCGATGGAAATCGCAAATTTGGAAATGCCTCGCACAAAGTTGGTGGTGCCGTCGAGCGGGTCGATGATCCAAACGATCTCGGCATCCTTGGGGCCCTTCTGTCCGAGCTCCTCGCCAATAAAGCCATGGCCAGGAAACCGCTTGCTGATCTCTTCGACCAGAATTTCCTCGACGGCACGGTCAATGGCCGTGACGAAGTTGTTGGGCGACTTCTCCTCGACCCGCAGAACGTCGATATCGCGCCAGCCGCGCGTGATGACTTCGCTGGCCTTGCGGGCAGCCTGAGAGGCGACGCGGACATATGGTTGCATGCTGATTCCGAAACAGTGAGGTCAGAAACGGGGTGACTGGTGCCATTGCCAGGCGGTGCGAATGATATCACCAATCTCGGTGTAGACCGGCTTCCAGTGCAGCTTCTTCAGGGCGGCGGCGTTGTCAGCCACCAGCATTGAGGGGTCGCCTGCGCGCCGCTCTAACAGATCGTAGGGGATAGGTCGGCCGACGACTGCGGCGGCCGCTTCAATCACTTCGAGGACGCTGAAGCCGCGGCCAATGCCCAGATTGAAGGCATAGGAGCCGCGGTGATCTCGTAGATATTCCAGCGCCCGCAGGTGAGCGCTGGCCAGATCGTTGACGTGGATGTAGTCGCGAATGCAGGTGCCGTCTGGCGTCGGATAGTCGTTGCCGAATACCTTCAGGCGATGGCCGGAGGCCCCGGTCATGGACTTGAGAATGTTGGGAATGAGGTGGGTTTCCGGCTCGTGTGCTTCGCCGATGCTGGCGTCGGGATCCGCCCCGGCAGCGTTGAAATAGCGCAGTGCCACCGAGTCGATACCGTAGGCCAGGCCATAGTCCTCCAGCATTTGTTCGACCGCCAGCTTGGTGCGGCCGTAAGCGTTGATGGGGCGCAGCGGATGCTTTTCGTTGATCAGATCCTGGTCGGGCAAGCCGTATACGGCCGCCGTCGAGGAGAAGATAAAGGATTGGACCTGGTGGCGGCGCATGGCTTCCAGTAGTTGCCAGCTGCCAAACACATTGTTGTCGTAGTATTCCGCAGGTTTGGCCACGCTCTCGCCGACCAGGGAGCGTGCGGAGAAATGCATAACGGCATCGAAGCGATCACTGGAGAAGACGCGGTCGAGGTCTTCGGCACTGCGAATGTCACCGATTTCCAGACGACCCCATTGCACCGCTTCGCGGTGACCGGTGCTGAGATTGTCCAGCACACAGACCTCGTGACCGCGCTCGACCAGCTGTTTAACCATGTGGGAGCCAATATAGCCGGCACCGCCACACACCAGAATTCGCATCGTTTTCCGTTCCACGCTGAGTTGGCGGGCATTCTAACCCTGGGAATTCCCCGAGTAACCACCGCTGTTTAGTTGCCGCAGGGCGCAGGGATGATCCAGGCTGCCGCGCTGGCGCTTGCAGCTCTGTTAAACTGCCCACCCCTTAATGAACCTGGAACCGACAGCCTTGAACGAACTTGACCGGCATATCCGTTTTGTCCTGGTGGATACGGCACAGCCCGGCAATATTGGCGCTGCGGCGCGGGCTATCAAGAATATGGGCTTTGGTCAGCTGGTGCTGGTCGCCCCCCAGGTGTTTCCGTCAGATCGCGCTTTATGGCGCGCCGCCGGAGCTACTGATGTGCTCGAAGCGGCACTGGTAGTGGATCGGCTGGAGCAGGCGATTGATGACTGCCAGCTGGTGATCGGCACCAGCGCCAGAGAGCGACGCATTCCCTGGCCGATTGCCAACGCACGCGATTGTGCCGTGCAGGCCATGGATCAGGCGCGCTACCAGCACGCAGCGATTCTTTTCGGTCGAGAGCACAGCGGCTTGACCAACGACGAGTTGCAGCGCTGCCATCTGCATCTGCATATTTCAGCTTACGCCGGCTACAGCTCCCTGAATCTGGCTGCCGCCGTGCAGGTGGTGGCCTATGAATTACGTATGGCCAACCTGCAGCGCCAGGGCCTGGCCGAGATTCCCAACGAATGGGACGAAGAGCTGGCCTCCACCGCAGAGGTGGAGCATCTGCTGGCGCATCTCGAAACGGTCATGCAGGCGAGCGGTTTTCTCGATCCGGACAACCCGCGCCAGACGCTGACGCGCGTGCGCCGGCTTTTTACCCGGCTGCAAATGGATACGGCCGAGGTGGCGATCCTGCGCGGCCTGCTGCGCTCGGTAGAAAAGCGCAGTTCGTCATGAAGCGCCCGATCTACTTCGATTACGCAGCGACCACGCCGGCCGAAGCGCGTGTCGCTGCCCGCATGATGGAGTGTCTGACGCAGGAGGGAACCTACGGCAACCCGTCGTCGCGCTCGCACCTTTACGGCTGGGAGGCCGAGGAACAAGTCGAACGTGCGCGCCAGCAGCTGGCGGAACTGTTGGGGGCGTCCCCGCGCGAACTCATTTGGACATCCGGCGCCACCGAGTCAAACAATTTGGCACTAAAGGGCGTGGCCCGCGCGCAGGCTCACGGCAGGCGCCACATCGTCAGTTCGGCGGCGGAACACCATGCCGTACTGGACTGCTGTGAAGCGCTGCGGCGAGAGGGATGCGAGGTCACCCTGCTGCAGCCCGACGCCTCGGGTTTGGTTAGCCCGGATCAGCTAGCTGATGCCCTGCGACCGGATACCCTGCTGGTCAGTCTTATGCTGGTGAATAACGAGCTGGGCAGCCTGCACGACCTCGCTGCCCTGGGACGAATCTGCCATGATCGCGGAGTGTTGTTGCATTCGGATGCAGCCCAGGCTGTGGGCAAGCTTCCCATCGATCTGGCGCAGCTGCCGGTCGATCTATTGTCGGTTTCCGCACACAAATTTTATGGACCCAAGGGTGCCGGGGCGCTGTTCGTGCGCCGCCGTCCCGAGCTGAAATTGCAACCACTGGTTCACGGCGGCGGTCACGAGCGCGGGCTGCGCTCCGGTACTCTGGCCACGCACCAGATCGTGGGTCTGGGCGAAGCGGCCGCCATGGCGCAACAGCAGATGACACCCGATCTAGCGCATATTCAGGATTTGTCCGCGCGCCTGCGCACCAGCCTGCTGGCGATTGAGGGTTCGCACCTGAATGGGCACATCACGCAGAATTACCCCGGTATTCTCAACGTGACCTTCGAGCACGTGGATGGCGAGGCACTGCTGGTTGGACTCAAGGATTTCGCGCTGTCCTCGGGGTCGGCTTGCACTTCGGCGCGCCAGGAGCCCTCTCATGTGTTGCGAGCGATCGGCCTCGACGAGCATCAGGCGCAGGGCTCGCTGCGCTTCAGCCTGGGGCGGCCCAGCACGCTCGAACAGGTCGACGCCCTGGTTGAGCGCGTGACAGAAGTTGTCGGTCGATTGCGGCAACTGTCACCCGATTGGGCGCGACGCTAGCCGCAATTTTGCCGCCCTCGGGTCTGGCGCAACCCCCGGTTTACCCTGTACTTGGCCTGGTGGCCCAAGTAAAATGCGGCCCTTTTAGCCTTCCCCGTATTTTTTCCTAAGTTATTGTAATTCTGGAGACTTTAAATGGCAGTAGAACGCACGCTCAGCATTATCAAACCGGATGCGGTGAGCAAGAATGTGATCGGCGAAATCGTCAGCCGCTTTGAAAAAGCTGGCCTGAAAATCGTCGCTTCACGCATGATCCACATGGACGCCGAGCAAGCGGGTGGGTTCTATGCCGAGCATCGTGAGCACCCCTTCTTCAAGCCGCTGGTGGAATTTATGACATCAGGACCGGTAGTCGTGCAGGTGCTGGAAGGCGAGAACGCC
>JAYQPQ010000066.1:0-8394 GCA_038145405.1 Porticoccaceae bacterium
GGGCTCCGCCCAGGTATCCGCCCTCACCATGATCCTTGGCCTCTTTGCGATTGAAGCAATAGGGCAGGTCGATCTGGTAATGGTGGTAGAGGGCCACGACAGTGGCTGCAGCCAGTGGAATGCCCTTGTATGCGGGACCAAAGAGAAAGTCACAGGGTATTTTTTGCTCGGCAATGGCTGCAGCGTAGCAGCGCCCCAGTTCAGCCAGCGTGGCGCCGGTGTGAAAGCGTCCGGCATTGAAAAAATAGGGACTGAGCCGCCCGGACTTCAACTTGAATTCACCAAAGCTCAGGGCACCCACTTGAATCGCCAGGTGGATAAAGTCGCGTTGCCAGGCTTGCAGCGCTGCCATTATTGGGTCAGGGCCATGCGCTGGATGCGCACCAGATCGGCGATACCGCGCGCGGCCAAATCCAGCATGCTTTGCAGTTGGGCGGGGGAGAAAGGATCCGCTTCCGCGGTTCCCTGCACTTCAATGAAATGACCGGCCTCATTCATCACCACATTGAGATCGGTTTCCGCACTGGCGTCCTCATCATAGTCGAGATCCAGCACCGGCTCGCCATTGACGATGCCGACGGACACCGCGGCAATCATAGACCGCATGGGCGAATGGTCGAGTTTTCCGGCAGCGACCAGCTTGCTCAACGCATCGCTGAGAGCGACACAGGCGCCAGTAATGGACGCCGTGCGCGTACCGCCATCGGCCTGAATGACATCGCAGTCGAGGTAGAGCGTACGTTCACCCAGGGCCCGCAGATCGACCGCGGCGCGCAGCGAGCGTCCGATCAGACGCTGAATTTCCTGCGTGCGTCCGGACTGGCGCCCGCGCACGGACTCCCGCGCCATGCGGGTTCCGGTGGAACGCGGTAGCATGCCGTACTCAGCGGTCAGCCAACCTTGTCCCTGGCCCTTGAGAAAGCGCGGAACGCCTTCTTCGATACTGGCTGTACAGATCACCTTGGTATTGCCAAACTCCACCAGCACCGAACCTTCCGCGTGGCTGGTAAAATGCCGGGAGATTCGCGTAGGACGAAGTTGCTCGGGGCGGCGCCCGCTGGGTCGTTGCATGATGGATCCTTGAAAAGCGCCCAGCATTATAACGAGGATCGCCTGTCCGTGCTGTTCCCGGCAGCTGCCCCAGCTCAACTGAAAGGAGATTGAATTTGCCCAGAAGTATGACCGCGTTTGCCCAGGCAGAACGCAAGGACGGCACTGGCAGCCTCCGTTGTGAAATGCGCTCCGTCAATCATCGTCACCTGGATCTGAATTTGCAGCTTCCGGAAACGCTAAGGGCAGTGGAATTGCCGCTGCGCGATCTGGTGCGCCAGCAGGTTCAACGCGGCAAGGTCAGTGTCAGTCTCTCATTCGACGCCGCACAGGGGGGTGTTGGCACACTGGTGGTCAACGATGAGCTGGCGCAACTATACAAGGCCGCTGCAGAGCGACTGGCCGGCCAAATGGCTCAGCCTGCACCGTTAAACCCCTTAGAAATCCTGCGCTGCCCCGGCGTAATAAAGACCGGCCAGGACACGGCTGGCGCGCTGGAAGCTGCCGCGCTGATGCTGGTCGAGGACACCTTGAAGGCCTTTGTGGCGAGCCGGCTTCGCGAAGGTGAAGCCTTGAAGCTGGTAATTCTGGAGCGGCTGGATGCCATTGCCATGCAGGTTAACCAGATCGCTGCGGTGGTTCCCGACATTCGCGCCAGCCTTGAGCAGCGTCTGCGCAAACGATTGGCAGACCTGGAAGTTGAGGTCAACGCCGATCGCCTCGAGCAAGAGCTGGTTTATCAGGCGCAGCGCATGGATGTTGATGAGGAAATTGATCGCCTGCGCACTCACCTAAAGGAATTCCGGCTGCAGCTGGACATGGACGAACCAGTCGGTCGGCGCCTCGATTTTCTCGCCCAGGAGCTGAATCGGGAAGCCAACACCTTGGCTTCCAAGTCACAGGGGGTCGCTTCGACCCAGGGCGCCATCGAGATCAAGGTTTGCATTGAGCAGATTCGCGAACAAATTCAGAACATCGAGTAGGCCATATGAGCGGAACCCTTTTTGTCGTCACAGCACCCTCGGGGGCGGGTAAAACCAGTCTGGTTCGTGCGCTACTCGAGCGCATGCATGGCCTCGAACTGTCAATCTCCCATACCACTCGCCCCCCGCGCACGGGTGAGGTCCATGGCAAGGACTACTATTTCGTCGATGAAACCCGCTTTCATGCCATGGCCAGCGATAGCGAGTTTCTCGAGTATGCGCAAGTATTTGGTAACTACTACGGCACTTCCGAAGCCTGGGTGAAGCAGCAGCTCGCCAGAGACATCGATATTCTGCTCGAGATCGACTGGCAGGGCGCTGCCCAGGTGCGTCGGTTGATGCCTGCGGCCGTAGGCATCTTTATCCTGCCGCCGTCGCGTGAATCCCTGGAGCAGCGCCTGCGCAAACGCGGCAAGGACAGCGAAGAAACCATTCGCAAACGCCTGTCCCAGGCGCGCGACGAGATGTCGCACTATGGCGAGGCCGATTTTTTCATTATCAATGACGACTTCGATCAGGCACTGGAAGAACTCTATGCCGTGGTGCTATCGCGCCGGGTGCAGACCGCGCAACAGTCGCAGCGCCACGCCGACACAATTAGGTTACTATTGTCCTAGGGTTGCGCAGTTCGCTAGAATTGCGCCCCCTTCGCGGCTTCTCGACACAGCAAAGACTCACTGACCGCGAGTGAGCAAAATGGAAAAACTATGGCACGTATTACTGTCGAAGATTGTCTGGATCATGTGGCCAACCGCTTTGAGTTGGTGCTGGTAGGCAGCAAGCGCGCGCGTCAGCTGCTGCTGGGCAATCGCGAACCCCTGGTACCTTGGGAAAATGACAAGCCCACCGTCGTCGCCCTGCGCGAGATTGAGCTGGGTTTGGTTACGGCTAGTATCCTGGATGAAGACACCCAGGAAAGCTTCTTTGAAGACAACTTCAAGGTTGAGCTTCCGCCGGACTCCGTCATTGAGGAATTCCACGGCGCCCAGGACTAAGCCTTGCCTGAGGTAGCCGCGTGCCATCAATTGATGAACTTTGTGAGCGGCTCACCTCCTATCTGGAATCCGACCAGATAAGAGAGGTCCGCAAGGCCTACATCTTTGCCGAACAGGCCCACGAGGGCCAGTATCGAAAGAGCGGCGAGCCCTACGTAACTCACCCACTCGCTGCTGCCAATATCCTCGCCGACATGCACATGGACCACCAGTGTCTCATGGCCTGCCTGCTGCACGACGTTATCGAGGATACCCCGGTTTCCAAGCAGGCATTGGACAAGAAGTTCGGCACTGCCGTGGCTGAGTTGGTTGACGGCGTCAGCAAGCTGAACAAGATGGAAAACAGCGGCGATACGCGCGAAGAGCAGCAAGCCGAGAATTTCCTCAAGATGACGCTGGCCATGTCCAAGGACATTCGCGTCATTCTGGTCAAACTGGCGGATCGGCTGCACAACATGCGCACCTTGGGCGCACTGGAGCCGGACAAGCGCCGGCGCATCGCCCGTGAAACTTTGGAAATCTACGCTCCCATCGCGCAGCGACTGGGCATCAACGACATGCGTATCGAGTTCGAGGACCGCGGTTTTGCTGCTTATCACCCCATGCGCGCTATGCGCCTGGCCGCTGCGCTCGAAGCGGCGCGTGGCCGGCGGCGCGATCTGGTGCTGGAAATTCAAGAAGCGATCCAGATTCGTTTTGAGCGCGAGGACTTTGAAGCCGAGATCACCGGTCGTGAAAAGCACCTCTACTCGATTTATAAGAAGATGCGCGACAAGCACAAGGCGTTTAAGGAAATCATGGACGTTTTCGCCTTCCGCATCGTGGTAGACAGCGTCGACCAGTGCTATCGTGCGCTCGGCGTGGTGCACAACCTGTTCAAGCCGGTGCCGGGTGAATTCAAGGACTACATTGCCATCCCCAAGGCCAACGGCTATCAGTCACTGCACTCGGTGCTGGTCGGCAGTCACGGCGTGCCCATCGAAATCCAGATCCGCACCAAGGAAATGGATGACATGGCCAGTTATGGAATTGCCGCGCACTGGTTTTACAAGTCCCACGGCGACGAAGCGCCGGCAATTTCCAGCCGCGCCAGCGAGTGGGTCAAGGGTTTGCTGGAAATCCAGCAGAAAGCCGGCAATCCCCTGGAATTTATCGAGCACGTCAAAGCCGATCTCTTCCCCGACGAGGTCTACGTCTTTACTCCGAAGGGCAAGATCGTGTCCCTGCCCAGCGGTGCTACGCCCATCGACTTTGCCTATGCGGTGCACACCGATGTGGGCAACACCTGCGTGGGCTGCAAAATCAATGGACGGCTGTCGGCGTTGTCGGAACCCCTGCAGAGTGGCCAGGTTGTCGAAATCATACGTGCTGCCAAGGCCCAGCCTCACCCAGGCTGGCTGGAAACCGTGGTCACGGCCAAAGCGCGTTCGGCCATTCGCCACAATCTGAAAAGCCGGCGCCACGAGGAATCCATACGCCTGGGTCGACGTCTGCTGAACAAGGTCCTTTCCAGTGCCAACAAGACATTAGACGATATTCTAGCCGAGCGCATTGGGAGCTTCGTCAACGACTCCCGTCACGAGAGTTTTGACGAAGTGCTCGAGCAGATTGGCTTGGGCAATATGATGGCCTACTCGGTGGCCAAGGCGCTGATTGATCATGCCATCGAGGGCAAGCTGTCCGGCCAGCTCAACTCCCCTGTCATCATCGATTCCTCCGAGGGTCAGGTTATTTCCTTTGCCGGTTGTTGCCGGCCTATCCCGGGCGATCCCATCATCGGCTACTTCAGTTCCGGGCGCGGCGTGGTGATTCACTCTGAGCGCTGCCGCAATATTTCCGAGAACACCGACAATATGGAGCGCCGCATGCCGGTGATCTGGGCAGCGCAGGTGCAGGGCGAGTTTCAGGCCGAGCTCTGGGTGGAAGTGGAAATGTACCGCGGCGTGGTGGCTGAACTGGCAGCCCGCATTTCCTCCTGTAACGCCGGTATCGACAACATTAGTCTCGAGGAGCGTGGCGCCAGTCTGAGCGTCATCAAGGTCATGCTGCGGGTGACGGATCGCGTGCATTTGGCTAACATCATGCGACGCATCCGTCTGCTCAACTCGGTCAAACGCGTTCGACGCGGCAAGAACTTTTAGTCAGGAGATTATTCGCAGCCATGGCCAATCGCGCCGTTATTCATACCAGCCGGGCTCCGGAAGCCATTGGCACATACTCCCAAGCCGTGAAGGTCGACAACACCCTTTACTTGTCTGGACAGATTCCGCTGTTTCCCGAAACCATGGAACTGATCGAAGGTGGCATTGCTGAGCAGGTACACCAGGTGTTCAGAAATCTGTCGGCAGTGTGCGAAGAAGCTGGTGGCAGCCTGGCGGGCATCGTCAAGCTCACCATCTATCTCACCGATCTGGGTAATTTCCCGACGGTAAACCAGGTTATGGCCGAGTATTTCAAGGAACCCTATCCGGCACGCGCCACCATCGGTATCCATCAATTGCCCAAGGGCGCGCTGGTGGAAATTGATGCCATCATGGTGATCTAGCCGGGCGACCCTATCGCAAAAATTTCTTTGTTCGCCCCGTGACTGGGGGGAGGAAATCGCTATAATGCCGCGCTTTCCTCCCCTGTCTCACCTTTCATGTCCGTCCAGAAAATCCGTAATGTCGCCATTATCGCGCACGTCGATCATGGCAAAACCACGCTTGTCGACAAGCTGCTGCAACAGTCAGGTACCTTGGATCGTCGCGATCAGGGCGCCGAGCGCATCATGGATTCGAATGATCAGGAAAAGGAACGCGGCATTACCATCCTGGCCAAAAACTGCGCTATCCGCTGGCGCGACTATCGCATCAACATAGTCGATACGCCCGGACACGCCGACTTTGGCGGTGAAGTAGAGCGCATTCTGTCCATGGTGGATTCGGTATTGTTGCTGGTGGATGCGGTAGACGGCCCCATGCCGCAGACCCGATTTGTCACGCGCAAAGCTTTCGAGCGCGGCCTCAGGCCCATTGTGGTCATCAACAAGGTCGACCGCGATGGCGCCCGTCCGCACTGGGTGCTGGACCAGGTATTTGATCTTTTCGACCGTCTCGGCGCTACCGACGAGCAACTGGATTTCCCGGTCATATACGCCTCCGCCCTAACCGGTGTGGCGGGTCTGGAAGCCGACCAACTGGCTCCGGATATGACCCCGCTGTTCGACATGATTCTGGCTCGCGTACCGGCTCCGGACGTCGATCTCAATGCACCTTTTCAGATGCAGATTTCCGCACTCGATTATTCCAGTTATGTCGGAGTAATTGGCATCGGTCGTATCACCCGGGGCACGCTGAAAACCAATCAGCAAGTCGTGGTGATTAAAGCCGACGGCAGACAGGTCAAGGGTCGCGTGCTGCAGGTAATGGGTTACCAGGGCCTGGAAAAGGTAGAAACCGCGCAAGCTGGTGCCGGCGATATCGTCAGTATTACCGGTATCGAGGGCCTGGGTATCTCCGACACCCTATGCGATCCTACCAAGGTAGAGGCGCTGCCGCTGCTGACGGTCGATGAGCCGACCGTAAGCATGACCTTTCAGGTGAACGATTCCCCCTTCGCCGGCAAAGAGGGCAAGTTCCTCACCTCGCGCAATATTAAGGAGCGCCTGGAGCGCGAGCTGATCCACAATGTGGCCTTGCGCGTTCGTCAGGGCGACTCGCCAGATCGCTTCGTGGTGTCCGGCCGAGGTGAACTGCACCTGTCGGTGCTGATTGAAACCATGCGACGTGAGGGCTTTGAGCTGGGCATCTCCCGCCCCGAAGTCATTCAGAAGGAGGTCGATGGTGAGATTCACGAACCCTTCGAATTGGTGATTTTCGATGTCGAGACCATTCACCAGGGTGCCGTCATGGAAGCCCTGGGCGAACGCCAGGGCGACCTGAAAAATCTGGAGCCCGATGGCAAAGGTCGCGTACGCCTGGAATATATCGTGCCTTCCCGTGGTCTGATCGGCTTCCGCAACCAGTTTCTAACCATGACTTCCGGCTCCGGCATCATGACCAGCATCTTTGATCATTACGGCCCGGTAAAGGGCGGGGACATGGGCGAGCGCCAAAATGGTGTGTTGGTTTCCAATGTCACGGGTAAAACGCTGGCCTACGGCCTGTTTAACCTGCAGGATCGCGGGCGCCTCTTCCTGGGCCACGGCGAGGAGGTCTACGAGGGCCAGATCGTCGGTATTCACTCCCGGGATAATGACTTGATTGTTAACCCCACCAAGGCCAAGCAGCTCACCAATATTCGCGCTGCCGGTACCGATGAAGCCCTGACTCTGGTGCCGCCGATTCGCCATTCACTGGAGCAGGCCATGGAGTTCATCGAGGATGATGAATTGGTGGAGGTGACCCCCAAAAGTATTCGGCTGCGCAAGAAGCTGCTTAAGGAACACGAGCGCAAGCGCTACAGTCGCGCCTGAGGCAAGGCTGAGGATATTTTGCCCCGGCCGTTAACAATGCTTAACGCCAATCCGTTCCGCTCCGGGGTAAGCTGATCCCCGATTTTTGGCTGGGCAACGGTGCTCGGCCCCAGACAAGAACAGCCTGTGAACTACGCTATTCGCTACCTCTTTTTCTTTCTGGTTAGCAGTCTGCTAAGCGGGGCTGTGGTTGCGCAGTCGCTGCAGGAGCCCATAGTGCAGGCGGCCGTGGTCTATCACAGCGACTATGTGTCCGAGGGTAGGTCCAATCTGCAGCAAGGTGGCCTGGGGGAAGTGGTACTTGGCCTACAGACGGGCATCCTGGTGCTGGAAGCCATACAAATGGATGCGACCAGGCAGAGCTACAGCGAAACCATCCTGCTCGCCGGACTGGCGCTTTCCGCCGGCAGCTTCGACACGCTCGTCAGTCTGGCGCGTATTCTGTCGAGAGAGCAAGGCGATACCGAGGGAGAAACTGAGCTGGCTGTGGAGCTGGTCCACACCGGGCTGGATGTCCTAGTTCCCTTCGCTTCCTACATCTACTCGGATAGTGCATCGGCGACCTGGCTGGAACTGGGCTTGACCACGGCATTCAATCTAGGCGACCTGGAGCTCGCACCCTATGTCTTGAGCGGCTGGAACCAGGGTTATGTTGCTGGTGAGTCCAAGGGCATCAATCACCTGCAGCTGGGCGTTGATCTGCTGTTGCCCATTACCGATCGCATCGAGTTTAACGGCTATCTGGCACATAGCCGTGCACTCAACCGGGAGCCAACTGACAGCACGGAAAATCTGATCTGGGGTGGTGTTGGACTGACGTTTTCTTTCTGAAAAGTCAGCGGATTCCTGGATGCTCGGCGCAAGCCTGGTAGCGCGGGCAGCTAATCAGATGATCGTTGACCATGCCGGC
>JAYQPQ010000067.1:0-8192 GCA_038145405.1 Porticoccaceae bacterium
TTTGAGAAGGGCTGCTCCTAGTACGAGAGGACCGGAGTGGACGAACCTCTGGTGTTCCGGTTGTCATGCCAATGGCATTGCCGGGTAGCTATGTTCGGACGAGATAACCGCTGAAAGCATCTAAGCGGGAAACTTTCTTCAAGATGAGATCTCCCTGGAGCTTTAAGCTCCCTAAAGGGCCGTCGAAGACTACGACGTTGATAGGCTGGGTGTGTAAGTGCCGTGAGGCATTGAGCTAACCAGTACTAATTGCCCGTGAGGCTTGACCATATAATGTGCGACTAACACTTTTTAACGAGTGATCAATCCACAGGGTCAAAGAGATATAGCCTGATACAGAATCAATCATTCACCGACTTATTTGAAATTGTTCCCTCCGGGAGCAAATTCAGAGCAGATAAGCAGTAGAGCCCTGGCGCCTCGCTCGGGTTGTTCTGCAAACGGTTTGCCTGACGAACATAGAGCGTTGGAACCACCTGATCCCATCCCGAACTCAGAAGTGAAACGACGTATCGCCGATGATAGTGTGGGGCTTCCCCATGTGAAAGTAGGGCATCGTCAGGCTTTTATTCAAAGAAAAGGGCCATCCCGTAAGGGGTGGCCCTTTTTCTTTGCATAGAGGTTGGTGCTACTTTCACATGGGGAATTAGAAAGCACTGGCGTAGCCAGCAGCATATCCATGTGAAGTAGGGTGAGACCAATGTTTTATGCGAAGCACCGCTTCGCGGTAGTCGAACGCACGCCGGCTGTGCTGGCGGACCGCAGGCCCCATCGTCAGGCTTTTTATAATGAAACCCCAGCACGAAAGTGCTGGGGTTTTTTATTGACCTTTTGAACCTCTTCTCGCATGGGCCTGAAATTTATGGCGGCATGGCGGGTCGGAAAGCTATAGTCCGAAAATAATCCGAGGGAGGGGAAATACAATGAATCGACGCGAAGTGCTGAAACTAGGCGCAGCAGGTGTCGCTGCTACGTCAATTGTTGGAAAAGCGCTCGGACAGACAAACTCTGTGTGGCGTAACGATCTGGGAGCCTACTCCCGAACGCTCCACTGGTTGCGATCTCCCGAAGAAATTGCGCAGGCCTGCCACGAGATCGGTAATGCCACCATCGATCTTACTGTGCGCCCTTATCCGGGGCATGTATTGCCCGAAAATGTCGCACGGGATTTGCCGCCCTTCGTCAACGCATTGGCGCAAAACGGCATTAGGGTAACCAAAATTGCAATGGATGTGACCGATGCGGACACGCCTTATGCTGAAGCCATGATGGATGCTGCCTCTTCTGTCGGGGTACACCATACCTGGTGGAGGGGCCTGAATTTTGATCCGGCGCTGACCTACGCCCAGCAGCTCGATTCGCTCTATCCCAGAGTTGAGCGATTTGCTGCTTTGCTCGAAAAGTATCAGTTCAAAGCCTGCTACCACCCCGGCGGAACCTTCACCCAGCTGCTTGACCTGTGCCGGCCCTTCGATCCCAGAAATATCGCGATTTCCTACGATACTGGCAACTTTGGCCAGTTCACTCAAAGCCAGTTGGCAATGCAAATCCGGATGGGTGGCTCCTATATCGGTAGTGTGGTGTTTAAGGACAATGTGGTGGAACAGCTTACTCCCGAGCAGATGGCGCTATCGGGTCGTAATGCTTCGCCCAACGGCTGGACTCGGCGCCAGGTTCCGGTTGGCACCGGCATTCTCGATCTGCCTTTAGTTTGCCGCGCGCTTAAGGACATCAACTTCCAGGGCCCGATGGAGTGCCAACCCGAGTGGCCGGAGTTGGGGGGCGCAGGTAGCGGGAGAGATACCCTAACCATTTCGCGCCAGGAAGCCATAAGATTGTTGCGACGGGACTATCTGACCGTTTCGGTTCCGCTTGCGGAAGCGGGAGTGATCTGATCTGTCGTTTTGCAGGGAATTCGCTTCGCGAGTTCTCGATAAGACACTCATTAATCGCAGCGGAAAGTTCGAAATTGGTTTTGCTTTTGGAATCCTGGTGAAAGCAGCCAGCTTGGCGGGCACCCGGTGCTCCTAGCCGAAATGTGAAGTCTTGTGTAAACCCTGTAACTTTGCCGCTCCATCATTCAATTCTGAACCCGAATTCTGGTAATCTCGTAGTTGGCGGGGATAGCCGCGAACTTCGCAGAGCTACCGGTGCCTAAGCATGACCAATATTTGGAGTATGAACATGATGGAGCGTTTTGCTGCGCAAACCCGAATTCCACAACTGCAGGTAGCCTTTGCCGTCCTGCTGCTTGGGTGCAATATCAATCTGCGCGCCGATGACACGCCTCTGAGCGAAACCCGATTGGAAGACCTGGGCCCCGACGCCTTTTTCCAGTTGGGCCAACAGGTTACCGGTCAAGTGTGCACCCTCTGCCACGGCTGGGACATGGTGCTCTCCAATCGCCATACCTATGCGGAGTGGAGCTACTTGATTAACGATATGGTTGCCAGAGGAGCGAGCGCAACCACTGAGCAACAGGAGTTTATTGCTCGCTTTATGACTTGGGCCTGGGGCAAGGTCGCAGTCAACACGGCATCTGCTGTCGAATTGAGTGCCGTCATCGGTATACCCAAAAGCCAGGCCGATGCCATCGTGGCTTATCGGACAGCCAACGGCCCCATTGCCGATTTGGCTGGTCTCAAGCAAGTTCCAGGCATTGATGTTGCCGCGCTCGACCGCCAGGCCGATGCGCTGCAGTTCCACTGATCTGTCCGCTTTGGGCGGAGCCGTTTAGGCTCCGCCATCTTCCTTTTCAGGCAACAGCTCAATGATTGAGCGGCAACCAGCCATGTTCAGCAAGGGCGTGGCTAGGTCCCTGCTACTTCTCTTCTTCCTGTCCGGTGCCACCTCGCTAGCCTATCAGGTGCTCTGGGTGCGCGAGTTGCAGCTCGTCTTTGGCACTTCGACCTTCGCCGTTTCTACCGTTCTCGCTGCCTTCATGGCGGGTTTGGCACTGGGCGGATTCGCCATGGGGCGGTGGGCTGATGGGTTCAAACGTCCCCTGGTTGTTTATGGCGTGCTGGAAATCGGTATCGGCCTCTATGCCTTTGCCTTTCCCTGGCTGGTAGCACTGGTAACACCGCTTTATTTGGACACCTGGCGAGTCCTGCAGCCCGGTCCTGTGCTGTTTGGGGTGATGCAGTTTTTGCTGGTGGGCAGTGCGCTGCTATTGCCGACTGCAGCTATGGGCGCAACGCTTCCGCTGTTGGCGAAATTCAGCATGCACCAGTCCGGTACCGTGGGGCGGCGCATCGGCACACTCTATGGTGTGAATACTTTCGGAGCGGTGATTGGAACCTGGTTGTGCGGCTTTGTGTTGTTGCCCGAACTCGGCCGTTCCCAGACCACCTTGCTCGCTGTTTGTGCCAACCTGCTGCTGGGAGGTACTGCTCTGGTGCTCGATCGTCGTCAGCAGCCCGTTGCATCCACACCCGCAAGGCCAAAATCAGTCTCTGCCCAGCGCAGCGGGTTACTCGTCCCCATTGCCTTGGCACTCGGCCTGGCGGGATTCTCGGTGCTCGTTTACGAGGTAGCCTGGACTCGGCTGCTCGGGATGATTCTGGGTGGATCGACCTACAGCTTTTCGCTGATGTTGCTGGTGTTTTTGGCCGGCATTGCCCTGGGCGGAAAGTTGGGGGGCAATCTGGCCGATCTTCTTTTGCGCAGAGGCGGGTTGGTCAGGGTGCTGTGGGCCTTTGCCTTGGTCGAGGTGGGCATTGCGCTACTTTCCTACGCCAGCATGTACCTTTATCCCGAACTGCCTGTCTGGTACGTGTGGTTATTCGATGCGCTGAACGCCGCGCAGCAGCCAAAGGCGGTCTGGTGGGTATCGCTGGGACTGGCAACTTTTATCATGGCGCCACCGGCCGTGCTTATGGGCATGCATTTCCCGCTTGCAGTGCGAGCTGTGGTGGTCACTAACGACCCATTGGCGGCCCGGGTAGGATTCCTCTATGGCATCAGCACCCTGGGTGGCGTGGTAGGGGCCTTTCTCGCCGGCTTTGTCCTGTTGCCGACCCTGCGAATTCAGGGCACGGTTTTTATTGCCGCACTGGCGGAAATTGTCGCTGCCGGCCTGCTGGTGTATTGGGCAACGCGAGCCACTCGAAGGCTCTTTCCAGCAATGGTGCTTTGCCTGTGCGCCCTTGTCCTTTCGCTGCTTTTCGTCGCCCAGCGCCCCCCGTGGAATCCCCTGTTGATGACCGCAGGCATGTATCACTATGTCACCAACTTCGAGGATCACAGTCGGGAAGGCATTCTGGAATATGCCGTGGATCTGTACGACCTCCTGTACTACTACGAAGGGCTGACCAATGTCGTTACCGTGGCTCGCAACCGGGGCTCGGAGCACATCTGGCTGGCTAACAACGGCAAGGTGGATGCCTCCACCACTTCAGATATGCCAACCCAGGTGTTGCTATCCGCTCTGCCCATGCAGTTTGTCGAGCAGCCGGAAAAGGTGCTGATTATTGGGCTGGCCTCGGGCATCAGTGCCGGGACGGCTGCGCTGAGTCCAGCTGTGCAGAGCCTCGAAATTGTCGAGATCGAACCCGGCATGGCGCAGGCGGCAACCTACTTTAACGACTGGAATCGGCAGGTGCTGGCCGATCCTCGTGTGGGCATCATTGCCAACGACGCGCGCAATCATTTGCTGCTAACCCCCGAAGCCAGCTATGACATCGTGGTCAGCGAGCCCTCAAACCCCTGGATATCGGGCGTGGCAAACCTCTTTACCCAGGAGTTTCTGGAGCTGGGTAAGAGCCGTCTGAAGCCCGGCGGCGTCTGGTCCCAGTGGATACAGATGTATGGAATGGATCGGGAGGATCTGCAATCGCTGCTGGCGACCTTTGCCTCGGTGTATCCGCATGTGCAGGTCTATGCCAGCATCGACTATGCGGACTTGGTGGTGCTGGGCTCGACTGAGCCGCTGAATCTTTCGTCTACCCGGACCTTGTCGCTGATTGAAGGGCACGGGCTAACTGCCGACCTTGCGAGGGTTGGCATTTACTCCTACCTGGAAGTTGTGTCCCTGCTACTGTTGGAGCGGCCCGATCTGGTGGCCATGACAGAAAATGCGCCACTCAACACAGACGACAACATGCGGATTGAGTATTCGGCCCCATTGAACTTGCATCGCGAGACGCGCCAGGAGAATTTCCAGGTGTTGTTGCAAAACGCCAAGCTTCCTACAGGCGCATTGGACGGGCGCCCTGAGCTGTGGCGACAATTGGCCCAAATTTACCAGGCCCGCGGCGATTTGCGGCGCGCCAGAGAGGCCCTCGACCGCGCACGGCAATTACAGGACTAGGCTGTGCCCTGGGTGCTTAGCACCGGACAATCCGCCTTTTGGTGCTCGGTTAAGAATTGAAAATAGCCTATCTTGCGCTTTGGCCCCTTGGTTAACATGGGGTTGCGTTCGCAAGCTCGCCTACCCTCAGGTCGCCCACACCTAAGGCGGGAAACGGGGGTGGAATTTCGGTCCGCCAAGGATGGTCAAGGTAGGGGTCAGCTTTTATACTAATTAGTTAGTACCCTTTGCTACTACGAAAAATACCTAGCAAAAGCAGGGTGCTGGAGAGGGAGGTTTCGATGCGACAAACGAGTGCAGCGGCATCCTGTGAAGCGGGTTCAGCTCGTTGCTGTGCCGCCGTTTTGTCGTATTCGACGTCAAAGTCATTTCTCGGAATAACAAGTTAGTGGGCGCGCCGCGCGCAGTGCCAATCGGTGCTGCGCGGCCGGCGCGTCGCCATCAGTTCAAATCGGAGAGTCGAGTATGAAGAAAATTGGAAAGGGGATATTGGCAATTGCCGTCTCGCTGACTGCGCCCATGCTATGGGCCCAAAGCGCGACGGACTGGCCAGAAACCGTGGGTTATGGCGCTGCCAAATACTCGCCCTTGGCCCAGATCACGCCGGAAAACGTTGCTGACCTGGAAGTAGCCTGGGTCTATGAAATTGCCGGTCAGACCGGCGGCCGTGGTTATAACACCACCCCGATTATGGTCGGCGACCTGATGTTTTTTCCCACGAATTCATTTGCCACCATTACAGCGATAAATGCTGTCACCGGTGAGGAAGTCTGGTCGACCCCCCTGGGCGAAATCCCTGGATTGCCGGGAAACTCATCCGTTGCCAACCGCGGTATTTCTTACTGGGGTGGCGATGGTGAACATGCACCGCGCATCGTATTGGGAACAACGCAGGGCTTCCTGGTGCAGCTGGATGCTGCGAGCGGCAGAGTAGTCGACGGCCTCGGTGCTGTGGTCAATCTCTCCGAAGGCATCATGGACAAGTTTGGCGGCAACTGGACCGTAGGTGCGCCTCCAGCAATTTATAAAAATACGGCCATTCTTGCCGGCCGCACAGGCGAGCAAGGGCGCTACGGCATCCCCGGCGACCCGCGCGCCTTTGACTTGTTGACCGGTGAAGAACTGTGGCGTTTCCACGTGGTACCGCGTCCAGGCGAGCTAAACTACGGCACTTGGGGTGAGGATGGCTGGCAGGACCGCCGCGGTCCTGGCGTTTGGTCGCCAATGGCGGTCGATGAAGAAAACGGTCTGGTATTCTTCCCCCTGGGTAACGCCACCGACCAGAACTACGGTGGTTCGCGTCCTGGCGACAACCTCTACGCGGGCTCCCTGCTGGCCCTGCATGCAGAAACAGGTGAATATGCCTGGCACTGGCAATACGGTCGTCACGACATCTTTGACTGGGATCTGAGTGCTCCCCCAGCGCTGGTCACTACCTATCAGAACGGCGAAGCCATTCCCTCTGTCGCGCAGATGACCAAACAGGGCCTTCTGTTCGTGCATAATCGCCTGACAGGTGAGCCGATCTGGGGTATTGAAGAGTTGCCTGTTCCGGCCTTTGATGCGCCCGGCGACTATGCCGCGCCCACCCAGCCCTTCCCGGTCAAGCCCGAAGCGCTGGCGCGTGCCTCCATGGATCGCAGCGAAGTCTGGACCGGATATAACGAGGAGCACACCCAGTATTGTACGGAGCTGTATGACCGTTCCGTGCAGGCTGGCCCCCACACGCCTTACGGCATGCTGCCCAGCCTGGTGTTCCCGGGTTCTGAGGGTGGCGGCAGCTGGAGCGGTGTAGGTACCGACCCCGAGCGACGACTGATTTTTGCCAACGCCCGCGACCTGGGAGTAATCGCCCAGTTGCAGGCTCGCACCTCCGGCCCCTTCGATTCCTTTGGCAAGTCCAAGATACCGACCAGTTTCTACGTTGGTCCCAGCGGTTATCCATGTAATGAACCGCCGTGGAACCGTCTGGTTGCGGTCGACGCGACGTCCGGCGACATCGTTTGGGAACAGCCGGTAGGTGAGTATGAGGAGCTGACCGCCATGGGCATTACCGGAACGGGTACGGCTACGGCTGCTGGCGGCCCGATGGCCACCGCTGGTGGCGTTGTCTTTATCGGTGCTTCCACCGATGGCAAGTTCCGCGCCTATGATTCGGAGACAGGAGAAGAACTCTGGTCCAGCTACCTCGATCTGAACGTGCGCACAACACCCCTGGGTTACCTGGGTTTTGATGGCAAACAATACGTTGTGGCTATCGCCGGTGGTGGCGACAACAACTTCAACATTCCGGAACGACCCGGCCAAGACGGCTTGGCCAAAATCGTTGCTTTCCGACTTCCCTAAGCAGAGGACCCCATCATGAAAAGACGAGACTTTATTCATTCGGCCCTCGCCACCGCGCTTACCAGCGGTGTTACGGCTAGTCGAACTTTTGCTCAGGATGCTGCCCAGGCCCCGACGCCGAGACAAATTCCCTTGCATGCTTACTCGCGCTACCTGCACTGGCTGAGAACGCCTGAAGAAGTGGCAGAGGCCTGTTGGGAAATTTCCTGTAAGTACCTGATGGTCACCGTTGGTGGCGCATCCTCCCACGTCTCAGCGGAGAGTGTGACGACCGACCTGCCACGCTTTGTGAACGCCCTGAACGCCGAGGGCATCGGGGTGCAAGCCATTCGTGGCGGCGGCCAGACGGATGTCGATGCCGACGTCGAGCGGCTGGTGGGCACCATGGGTGACCTGGGTATCAAATACTACTGGCTGGGTACGGATCGCTATGATCTGAGTCAGCCACTGATGCCCCAACTGGACGCGGTTAAAGCCAAGGTTGAGCGCTTTGTTCGTCTGAATGAACGCTATGGCACTAAACTGGTTTACCACA
>JAYQPQ010000068.1:0-8177 GCA_038145405.1 Porticoccaceae bacterium
GATTCCGCCTGACCTAAGGTGCAACCAGCAAATAAATTAGGGGATAACCTCCATGCAAGCGATGAAATTACTCGGCCTGCTCTTAGTGTGTCTGTGTTCTGTATCGGCTTATGCCCAGCGGCCTGCGCCGGCGCGAGCCCCGGCGACTGAGCTGGCCCTGGAGGCAGCGCATACGGCCATAGCGGTCTGTGCTGCCAACGGCTTCAACGTGGCGGTAAGCGTGGTGGATGCCGCCGGCGGGGTTCGGGTATTGGCGGTCGCCGATGGCGCTGGCGCACGTCTTGGCATGCCAGCGACACGCAAGGCAACAGCCGCGGTGACTTTTGGTGTGCCGACGGCAACTCTCGAGGAGCAGGTCAAAACCGATGTGGCACTGGCAGCTCGCTTCGAAGCAGAATCTGCGACCCTGTATGCCCGTGCAGGTGGTTTACCGCTGATCGTCAATGGGGAAGTTATCGGCGCTATCGGTGTAGGCGGAGCGCCGGATGGGATGCAGGATGAACACTGTGCAGCCCAAGGATTAGCGGCGATTCAGGATCGGCTGATGTAGTTCCCGCCCGGAGCCAGTTGCAGCCATTTGGCGTGCCGGGACTTCCCGCCGCCGACGGGATGGCGGACGAAAATCGGGTTGGAGAGAATCTGCCCGTTTAGGGACGCTGGAACTGATCAAACCACTCGAAGGCCGGGGCGCCCAGCACTTCGTGGTCGCCGGCGCGGATGGTCACCCGCAGGTTGTCCAGTTCGCGTCGTAAAAAGATTTCCCGCCCGGAAGCCGCGTCGATGCGCACCGTGGTTCCAGTAGGAACCGGTTCGTCGCCTCGAATGCGGCCTATGTCTTCATCGCTAATCAGGCCGGGAGCCAGCGCGCGGAACGCCAGCATCTGGCTGTCCACAGGAACATTGGGGTCGTCCTTCTGCCCATTCAGATCCAGCGGTGGGAGCTCTACTCCCGGTGTGAAGTAGGTGATGGGTGAGCGCTCGCGAAATCGCTGTGTTACCTCAGCCGACACATTAGGATCGCCGCCGAAACAGGTGCGCATGTCCTCGCCGTAGCGGGTATCGCCGCGGTAGGCGTAGTTGGCCAACAGGTCGGGAAATCCACTCCAGGAACTCACGGCTGCCCAGACATCCGGATAGCGGTGCGCCATAATCATGCTCATAAAGCCGCCGCCAGAGAAGCCAATAAGGTAGATGCGACTGGCATCGACAGGGTAGTTTGCCAGGGCCCAATTAACGGTATCGAGGATGTCCTGCTGGGCTAACTCGTTGCCGCAGTGATTGACCAGCGGTCCCCGAAAATTAGGGGAGGCCAGCAACCAGCCACGTGCTTCGGCCTCCGCCATGATTTCTGGACGACGCAGAATATCCGTGTAGGTGACACTCGAACCGTGCAGATATACCACCAGGGGTATCTGCTGCTCGGTTGGGTCGCCCTGGGGCTCGATAAAGATAACGTCCTGTGCGGCGCTGTCGGCAGTACTGGCAATGCTGAGCTGTCGAAAACCCGGTGGTTCGGGCGGCGACTGCCGCCCAGAGCCTGCGGTTGCGTCAACTGATACCGGGCTGCTGCAGCCGACCAGAGTAACCACGGCCAAGCCAGCGAGAAGTTTTTTGTACGCGCTGATGGCCATGGTGACTCTACCCGGGCGGGGATATCATTACTCGATACCCTCGCGAACATAGACGTTGCGCAGGTCAACGGTGTTGACCTCACACTGGAATCCGAATTTGCCGACTGGGTAGATGTTCTCGGCGCGCCCAATGACCAGTCCATTCATCTTGATCACCATGGTGGTGCCGAAGGCCTGGACTTCATAGGTGGTCCACTGCTGCACCGGGGAGTGGGCATCGTAGGCTTTCTCCGCCAAACCGTAGTCCATCATCGTCATCCCTTGGAGCACAGCATTTTGCCTGAACATGAGCGCGTTCCAGGGGAGCTCTGTGTCTCCCATGCCCTGGAGCGAGATTTGATAGGCGCCACCGTCAGCTGGCATGCGCGTCAAAAAGCCGCTGTCCGCAAGGGCATCGTTAAATCGTGCCTCGAACCGCAGGGTATAGTCGGAATACTCCCGCTCGGTGACGAGGTTGCCCGAGCAACCCGGTTGTTCGGGGAAGCCCAGTTCCGGCAAGGGACGCGAACCGCGCACGCCGATCGAGCGGCTGCCGGTGACTCGCATAACACCCTCTTCAGGAATGGAGAACTTCATTTCTCCATTCGGGTTGGCGCGCACCCAGCCATCAAAATTCTGGCCGTTGAAGAGCGAGACAAACCCGTCCCAGTTGCGCGGCGGGACGGGGCGCACCCCTTCGATGATCTCGATGGAGCGAAATTCAATGGCACCGCTTTCTGCTTGGATGCCGATGTGACCAAAGTCGGCCCCGCCGCCGAGATAGCCGCTTCCCAGCAGGCGGTCATTCAGCAATACGGTGACGAAGTCGCCGACCACCTGAATCTCGTGCGTCTGCCATTCGCCGGTATCCGGATAGCTGCGCAGAGCCATCTCGGTGTCGAAGTAGGTGGGGCCGCCCGGTATGTCGCGATAGACAACATTACCTCCCCAGCGCGGGTCACCGGGGGCTGCCGTGCGGTTGCCCCTGCCGCGATTCGACAGCTGCACCTCCACGCCTTTGGGCCAGCCGTTGCCGTAGGTCTCGGTTGCCGCAGGGATATTCAGGAACACACCGCTGATGCCGGTACGTCCGCCAGGATCGTCCGCTAGATAGCGGAATTCGAAGCGCAGGGTGAAATCATCATACTGACGCGCGGAACGCAAAAATCCACCTTCCCCTTCCACGCGCAACAGCCCGTCGCGGACAGAAAAGTTATCTGCGTAACGGGGGTCGTCAACGGTCCAGTTGTTCAGGGTTTTGCCGTCAAACAGCGGCGTGAAATGGCTGGACTGGGCGAACAGCGATGCGCTAAAACCGAGAAGAAGAAATAAGCTGCCAGATACTATTTTCATAGCCCACCTCTGAGTACATATAGCATTGTTTGAGGCCAGAATAGGGTGAGCGTAAAAGGCTGTCTATAAAGTTTATTGTGCGCTCCGATAAAACTTTTGGCCGAAAGTGGACAGTGCGACGGCCCGCTGCAGAGACCGCTCCAAACAGCCCGCGGATTTCATCTAGTCAAAAAAATGGGGCCCGCAGGCCCCGCATTTCGCACAGTGGCGAAGGTAACAATAGGTTTGATCAGCCCCGCACGTACTGATTGAACCAGGCGACAGTTTTGCCCCAGGCTTCTTTGGCTGCTGCTTCGTTATAGCGCTCGGGAGTGGCGTCGTTAAAGAAGCCGTGCACCGAGTCGGGGTAGATGTTGACGCCGTAGCTGACGCCAGCGGCTTTCAGTGCCTCCTCGTACGCCGGCCAGGCGGCGACCAGTCGGGCGTCCAGCGCCCCGTGTTGCACCAGGACAGCGGCCTTGATATTGGTCACTTCTTCTAGTGCCGGGGCGCCGCCGTAGAAGGGCACGGCGGCTGCCAGATCAGCACCCAGGCGCACGGCCATCTGGTTGGAAATGCCGCCGCCATAGCAGAAACCGGTGATGCCGATCTTGCCGTTGCAGTCTTCGCGGTTTTTCAGCCAGAGAGAGGAGGCAACGATGTCTTCAAAGCGCTTGCCGGCATCCAATTGGTTGAAAAGCTGGCCACCCTGGTAGTCATCGCCCGGATAGCCGCCGACAGAGGTCAGTACGTCGGGCGCAAAAGCCATGAAGTTGGCCAGGGCGAAGCGCCGGGCCACGTCTTCGGTATGGGGGTTCAGACCGCGGTTTTCGTGCACCACCACAATGCCAGGCAGTTGTGCCGGTGTGGCGCTGCGGCTATCGGCGCTGAACGGACGCACCAGGTAGCCGCGAATATAGCCGTGACCGTTGGGAGAGGGCACGGAGACATACTCGGCCTTGATGCGCTCATCGTCGCGGGCAATCTGCTGCCCCATGGCGTAGTCGGGCATCAGGGCTTCCACGATGGAGCCAGCCGTCAGGCCGACTACCGCAAACTTGCTGATGCCGTCGAGGAAAGCCCGGCGGCTAATATCGCCGTGAATAAAATCGGTGTAGAGCTGGACGGCTTCCGGTGGAACCGTGCGTCGTTGTTTTTCTGACATGGGATGTCCCCTCTCATTGATCAGTTGGACGCCCCGATCATAGCAATGCCTGTCCTGCGCAAAATAGAGGCAGACAAAATAATTAACCTAATGGTGCCGGAGAGAGGGCCGGCGGAATCAGAGTTCGGATACGGAGCGCGAGGCCTTCTTGGCAGCCTTGGCGGCACGCTTCTCTTTCGGGGTGTGTTGAGCCTTTTTCTTGGCTTCTTTTTTGGTATTGCGCTCTTTGCTCATGATTTCCACCTGCAATGAATTCAATGGCTGGTCAGTATGCGCTTTAAGACCGCTGAGTGAGAAGGGGGGTTAGCTGAGGAATCGAAGCAGATCCTCCCGTTGTGCCATGCCATCCCGGTAGCCCAGTTCAATCAGATCGTTGATATAGCCGGGTTCAAACAACAGGTAACTGGGCAGGCGCCAGTCGTTACCCCAGCCGCCGATCGCCTGCATCAGCTTTTTCACGCTCCAGGGCAGTTCGCGTACGTGGCGGGCGGTGATATCGCGCACATCTTCGGACGGCTGAATTTTCAGTAGTTCTATAATTTTCAGCGGGGTTTGCTCGCGTTGCACAGCACTCATCAGAGAAAGGGTGCCGTTAATGCGCATCTGCCGTTCGTAGTCGGTGTCCAGGCTGTCTCCAAAGGCGATATCCAGCAGGTGGCCAATGAGGTTGCCCGGGCTTGGCAGGCGCTTGTATTTGGCACTTTGCGCAGTGTCGAGTTTCTGGTCGCGCAGGCCGATCACCAGGATGCGATCGGCACCCAGGTGAATGGCGGGACTCAGGGGAGCAGTCAGGCGCAGCGAGCCATCGCCGAAGAACTCGTCGCCAATCCTCACCGTAGGGAAAATGATGGGCAGGGAGATGGAAGCCATGACGTGGCGCAAATCGATGGGGCTGCGCTGGCCGATGCGACGAGCGCGCTCCCAGGGTTCAATATTTTGCTCCCCCTGAAAAAAGGTAACGGCCCGCCCCGAGGTGTAGCTGGATGCCGAAATACCGACGGCGTGGATCAGCTGTCGCTCGATATTGCGTTCAATGCGGCTGAAATCCAGGTTGCGGGCCAAGAGGTTCTGCAGAGGACGATTGTCGAGTAGCGAGCGAATGGGGCGATCGTCGCGAGTACCCATCAGCACGCTGGTGAGATAGCGCAGCGTATTGAACAGAGCCTTCGGGCCGGTCTGGTAAACCGCTTTAGCATGCAGTGAACGCCATAGCTGATCGAGACCGTCCACCGCCACGCTAAAATTGTCGGCATGGGCGGCCAGCCAGGCAGCGTTGATGGCGCCGACCGACGATCCGGTTACTACCTGAAAGGCCGAATGATCGCTGGGCAGAATGTCGCCCACGGCCTTGAGCACACCCACCTGATAGGCGCCGCGTGCGCCGCCGCCCGGCAGAACTAGGGCGTTCTTGATCATGGGGCGTAACCTTGCCAGTGCTCTGCAATCCGGATCGACATAGCGCAATTCTCCCCGGTTTGCGGTCGCTGGTGCAATGACTGTGGTCTGCGACTGGCGCCGATAGCAAGTCGCGTAAATTTCCCGTTGCGGGAGGGTAAAGCGGCATCCCTCGCGCTTTACTTGCTGCCGGGAAACTGACTAGTGAGAGGAAGTGAGTTGGAGCACATACGCGATGCCGTGCCGGATGATATGCCACTGCTGGCGGACATCTACTGTCGAGCCAGGGCAAGTACGGCCTGTTATGCGCTGGAAGATGCCATGTCGCCAGCACAGATGGAGGAGCTGATCATGGGAGAGGTGGTGCTGGTAGCCGAGTGGAAGGGCCAGGTAGCGGGCTTTGTTTCGGTTTGGGCGCCGGAGCGTTTTGTGCACAGTCTCTATGTCGATCCGCTATTTCAAGGGCGCGGCCTAGGCGACGCACTGCTGGGGGCTTGTGTGAACCGGTTCGGATTACCCCTGGGACTCAAGTGCGACAAGCGCAATGTGCAGGCCCTGCGCTTTTACCACAAGCGCGGCTGGACAGCGGCAGCGGACGGTTTGGGCGACGTCGGCCTGTGGGACTACTTGCGCCTGAAGTCAGCCGACGCCGAATGATCTGTTGAATCAGTCCTTGCGGTAGGTGCCGCAGATTCGATTCATGCCGAGCAGATTTGGCTCCACCCTCTCCAGCAGTTGCCAGAGGGTCAGGCCCAGCTCGAATTTCTCATCGGTATTGAGCGCCATCAGCCAGAAGAAATAGCGATGCAGGCCGTGGCCCTGCGGGGCGCGCGGACCGCGATAGCCGATCAGGTTCGCATTATTGATGCCCGCCGTGTAGTCCTCGCAGCCTTCCGGTATGCCGGTAACGCTGCCCGGAATGTTGTAGAGCACCCAGTGCACATAGCCATAGTGGCCCTGGGGCGTAACCAGCGGAGCGTCCGGGTCGTGGCAGAACAGGGCCAGCGATTGAGTAGCATCGGGCAGGTTGCTCCAGCTGAAGGCCGGTGAAATATTGTCGGCGTAAGCCGAGTAGCGCTCGGCGATCAGCCCGCCGTCGTTGAATGCTGCGCAGCTCAGTTGCAGATCAGATATGGCAAAACCCATAGTGGATACCTCTAAAGACGTGATTTCGGACGGGCTGAAGGCATAAGCATTGCCCTGCCGATCCTCAGACCTCGCCCCAGGTTTCACTGGCGATTTCCACGATCAGCCCCAGCTTTTTCCATTGCGCCTCTTCGGTGAGGATATTGCCCTCTTCGGTGGAGGCAAAACCGCATTGCGGGCTCAGACAAAGCTGATTCAGTGCCACATACTGGGTAGCTTCTTCGATGCGCGCTTCAATCGCTGACTTGTCTTCCAGATCGCCGGTTTTGGAGGTTACCAGGCCAAGCACGATGCGTTGGTCGCCTTTGGGTAGGTAGCGAATGGGTTCCAGCCCACCGGCGCGCTCGGTGTCGTACTCCAGAAAGTAGCCGTCGTAGTGGGTGCCGGCCAGTAGCTTGTCGGCAACCGGTTCATAGCCGCCCTCGGAAATCCAACTGGAACGGAAATTGCCGCGGCAGACATGGGTGGTAATGATCATGTCGTCCGGCTTGGCGGCCAGGGCGTAATTGATCATGTCGGCGTAGATAGCCGGCAGATCGTCGGGGTTTTCGCCACGTTCGCGCACCTTGTTGCGCTCGGCTTCGGAACACAGATAGGCCCAGACGGTGTCGTCGAACTGCAGATAACGGCAGCCGGCGTCGTAAAAGGCCAGCACAGCCTGGCGGTAGGCTTCGGAGGTGTCTTCATAGAAGGCGTCCAGGTCGGGATAGACCTTTTTGCTGATGGCGCTGCGACCGCCGCGGAAATGCAGCACCGAAGGCGCCGGAATGGTCATTTTCGGCGTCACCTTGGCCACCGATTTGAGAAAGCGGAAATGCTCCAGCATGAAATGCTGATCGAAGCTGACCTTGCCGTTTACGGCAATGCTGTCGGACTTGGTCTGCACGCCGTGAAACTGAATACTTTTGTCGTGCGTCAGTTCCACACCCTCCAGCCCCGCCAGAAAGTCAAAGTGCCACCAGGCACGACGGAACTCACCGTCAGTGACGGCTTGCAGCCCCAAAGCTTCCTGCTTGGCTACGACTTCGCGGATACAGTCGTCCTCCACAGCGCGCAGCGCCGCTTGGTCGATGCGACCCTGGCTGAAGTCTTCGCGGGCCTGCTTGAGCGTCAGCGGACGCAACAGACTGCCAACCTGATCTGCACGGTAAGGAGCACGTGAAAGCATGGGATCCCTCTCTCTCGATTGATGGAAATTTTTCAACTCGAGTATATTGCCGCAAGGACATGCGCTGGCGAAAGTATGAAGATCGGAATTTATCTGTACGATCAAGCGGAGGTGCTGGATTTTGCTGGCCCCTTCGAGGTCTTTTCCACTGCATCGCGTGTCAGCGGCCAACCGGATCTGTTGCAGCCCTTGCTGATCAGCGTCTCAGGCGACGCCGTTACAGCGCGCGCTGGCTTTCGCATGCAACCCGATTTCAGTATTGCAGATCATCCGCCCGACCCCCCAATCCGCTAACCAACCGAGGGTAGCCGCAGGCCAGGCGATCGGGTGCCCTTTCTTTTAGTTCCTTTTCTTTGGGCAT
>JAYQPQ010000069.1:0-7938 GCA_038145405.1 Porticoccaceae bacterium
AACCGGAACTGAGCTTTGCTCTTGGCTGGCATGATCAACCAATCTGAAAGACAGTCAGGATGATCGAAGGAGTCGCGGGTCTAGTCGGTGAAACTTGCGCCGCCGTGTACTCAATGTCTACATCTGTGCTTGGCGTAGACCAGACAAGCTCAATGTAATCATTTGCAGCAGCAACTCCGGGCAAATCAATCGTGACAACCGTATGCCCCGGCACCCCTGCGTGAAATGTCGGGATGTCTTCCCTCGTATTTGACAGAGGGTAGTCACTACCATTCAGCCTGACCCAAAAATCGGCGGTGTAAACTTGATTCCCTTGATTTTCCATCTGCAAGACCACATTCAGCATGAATGTTCCGGCCTTTGCAAAAGTGATCTTTGAGTTATCAACAAGGCTGATGTTCTGGGAAAACGCAACCGTGTCAAAGGTAATCACCGTTGCCGTGTTAGCCAGAGCGGTTTGCGTCGTTGTATCCAGCAGAGCAATCCTGTTCTGGGTGTATGCACCAAATGTCGTTAGAGACGTTTGTACATTCGCGCCATCTTGTACAAGCGGCACTAGCTCCGCGCCAGTCAGCGCAGCCGCTGACGGCATTGCCGAAATCTTCTGATCAGCCATTACGAAGCCTCCAATCTAATCTTGCTGTCGTCCTCTTGCAGAACGTACCCCGGAGATGTCTCATCCGCGATGTAAAACCTTGACGCAGGCGGCGCACCATAGAACAAATCAACGACTCCTCCGGCACCCACATTCTCGCCCGGGTTGTCATCTATCTTGTTCTCCGCGCCTACACCGACCGCATACCCCTTCGTGGTATTCGCACGGTTTGCTACGGCTGAATCACCGACCTGTGCCATCAGATGCCTGCCTGAATGACTTTCATGGTAGCGCTACCGGTTCCCGAGTTGACCAGAACCTTGATGCCAGTCACAGGGAATGCATAGTTGCCATCTGCGTCAGAAGTCTGCGCGGCAACCGTCGGATGCGAGAACCATGTCGTAAAACCTACGGCAGGGTCATCAAACGTATGCTGGACTGTGTAATCAACCGTGCCAGTTGCGATAACACCAAACCCGACATTGAACGGGCTGATGTTGGTATTCATAACCAGCGCGTCACTAGACCCCACGCCAGTCTGGGAAACTGTTTGGACTTTCATTTCAATCCCTCAAGCAAAGCGGGGGCACGAGGCCCCCACTTATCTTCAACGTGCCCGACCGCCGCGCTTCTTGCCGGGAGTTACTGTCACAGATTTCTCCGTTTCGGTAACGCTACCGGATTCTTTGGGAGTGCTCCCAAACAATTCCTTGATCCCTTTCATGGCCTTGCGACCAAGACTTGGGATAAAGTCTCTCAGCGATTCGTTCTCTTCCGTTTTCATCCTCTCGAAGTTCTCCCGACCTTTCCGTTGCCGGATGTCTTGGATCTGTTCTTGGATGTCAGAAGGAACTTTTTCGGCATCAAGAAGCATCTTTCTTTCGGCCTCGGATAATGCTCCTTGGCCGTCAAAAGTGCCACCGCCAGCCATCTTCACCTTTCCACCTCTTTTGAAGGTGCCAGACTGAAGATTGTTCTTGACGGGCTTGGAGACAGGCTTCTTCGGGTACGCTACGGGCCGACCGGTGTCGTTAACACTGCCCCCCGTAGCGTAGGCCTTTTTTGAGGCACCGCCTTTCTTGTAGCCACCAGCGTTACCCAGCTTGACCTCACCAGTCTTGGTATTGGTCACACCGGGCTTCGAGGACGATACATTGCCCTCAACGCCGCCGCCCTTGACGCCACCGCCATCCTTGTAGCCGCCTTGGCCATTGACGACGCCGCCGGTTTTGAAGCCACCCTGACCCATGACGACACCACCGGTCTTCAGGCCTTTGTGGGCCTTGGACGCAGCTTTCTCGGCATGCTTGGAGAGCTTCTTATCGACGTTTTTGATAGCAGCCATCTCAGCCTTGTGCTCGGCCTTGGTTTCGCCACCTTCTTTCATCGTCGGACGGCCCATCGGCGCAGCTTTCATGGCTGCACGACGCGCTGCCAAAGAAGGACGAGTCGGACGAGCAACCGGGGACATCCCGCCACGAGCACCAACCGGTGCCATCGCGGGCGTACCCATCATGCCGCCATTCATCATCTTCTTGGGCTTGGAGACGGAACCACCTTTTTTGAGCTTCAGTTCGACCGTCGGCTCAGTGGTGTCCATTTTCACCATAGGTTTGAATTGACCCATGATTTTCTCCTTACGGTGCCGGAGAGCGATAAACCACCGTCACACGAGCAGCACCAGCCGCCGCTGCAGTACCCGATTGAGCATAAGTCGCCGTCACCGCAACTTCAGCGGATCCAACGTCAGCCCAGTCGGCATACACACCGGTAGACGCAACACTAGCGCGGCCAGCAGAACCAACTCCCGTTGCTGCAACATAAGCCGCAGCAGAGCCAGATTTGCCAACAGCGATCGTGTTGGTAGTGCCTGCATCAAATGCAGTGGTTACATCGATATTGATATCGATGATTTGAGCATTAGCCGGAATCGTCCCTACTGTCACTGCAGAACTATCGGTATAAGCAATAGTCGCGGTAACAGCCGAGAGAACCCCACCAATGTTGGTCACTTGGTTTCCCATGTCCGGTTCTCCTTAAAAGCGGGGGATTGCTCCCCCGGCTTGATTTAGACGCCCGGAGTGCCGTACATGGCGCGGGGATCAGTGAAGCCAACGTCATAACGCTCGGTGGCCTTGTACCGCATGGTGTCGGTCTCAAAGTCACCTTCCATCGTCTTCTCCAGACGACGACGCATCAGCAGCTTCATACCTTCCGGCGCATCCGTCTGCACCCACCAAGCGGTAGCGCTGGTCAGACGCGACAGAACAGCGGCACCCTCGTCGAGCAGTCCGATGGACTTGATCGGGTTGATGTCGTTGTTTGCGTTGCCTGCCCGCAGAACCGACTTGAGCAGCACTTCAGCTTGGAAGAGGTTGCCCGGGGCCACGACCAGTTGGCGCGGAACCAGACGAATCTTCTTGCCGTTGTTGTCAACCGCCTGACGGATCTGGATCAGCATCTGCTCCAGAGAAGTCTGCGACAGGTTGGCTGCGGTGGTCAGCAGGTTGGAGAACGTACCATTCACGATCGGGTGCGAAGCACTGTTCAGGGCGACACCGTCACCACCAGCCGAAGCGCCGCCAGTAAAGGCGTTGTTCAGCACGTTGGCGCACAGGGTCTCCTTGGTCTCAATCAGCGACTGAGCAAGGTGCTTGGCGTAAACCTGACCGATACGGATGTGGTCGCCGTCTTCCACGAGCACTTTGGTCAGCGCGAAGGCCAGACCATAGACGTTATAAACGTAGCGCTTGAGGAAGAGCACACCGCCCTGCTGATAGGTCACCGGAGTGCCATCAGGCAGTTGCGGAGCGGCACCAAAACCGTACAGGACCGGCTCTTCGTGATAGTTACGCGGAATGCCTTCTTGTTCGCGGAACACGCGGCTCCACTCGTCGGCACGTTGGTCATAGACTCCGTCGAAGCACTCGTTGAGGATCGGCTCAACAATCGACCGAAAGTCGGTACTACGCATCGGGGCTGCCATGTCTTAGCCCTCCTTAGATAGCGTTAACGGACGCATTGACTTGCGACTCGTTAACCGTTACCCGCACAATCGTGTACGCATCGCCCCAAGCATTGCCGGGGTACGGAGCCAGATCACGAATCAGCATCTGTGCGCTGTTGCCTGCGCCCGCCAAAGTGGTGGACAGAGTGCATTGCGACAGACCGGTAGTCGTCGATCCAGCAGTCGTGTTACTCAGGTCGGCCATATCGCCAACCGCAGACTGAGCCAGCGAACCAGCAGCCTGAATTTCGTAAACGATGTTCGGGTCGTTGTAGAAGTACGCAACGCACGAACCGGTCTGGTATGCCGTGGAGGCAGGCCAGTAGTTCGACACGCGGCGACGGCCAGTGGTGTCAGTCCATTCGACGCCATCAAAAGCGCCAACAAAAGCCTCTCCGGCTGCAGCAGGCTGAATAACGCCAGCGGTGGCGTATTTAACCGGTTGACCTTTGAGGATGTCCGAGGCATAGCCCGAAGTGATGCCGTTAGCCAGCGCCTGTGCGCGATCCAAACCGGAGGGGTGGAACGCAGGGCGCAGACCGAACGGAGCAGAGGTTGCAGACATAGTCTTACTCCTTGTCCATTTGTTACCCCTCGAATACGGGGGCGGTACTGGTTGGTGTATCGAGTTTGCCCAGCCCGTCTCCTTCCAACCGCACAAGGGATTTCCCGTTGCTATCGCGCTGATTTTGGAGATTCTCAACTTGGACACGGATTTTTTCCGCCTCTTCGTTGGGCATCTCGTAATGGAGGTGAGTCATTAAAGCCTGATACTCATCCATCGGCAGCTTGAAAAGCAGCATCTCGTTACACGAGATTTGTCCAACATGCTCACCAGCCTTGACTTTGTAATTCTGAAACCCGGGTAACTCATCGGCCATAACCGGAACGTACCCAAGCCGAATACGCTTATCAATGCTGTCGTAACTGTTGGTGGTTGAAAGCCAGCACAAGTGCCATCCCGGCATTTCCGGGAGTTTAGGCAAAGCCGACTGCGTCCACTCATCGCTCCACATCTTTCGACGTTCCTGCGCTGAAATGAACTTTTCCTGAGGGGGCTGACGGGTAGCGTCCTCGCTTGAGCGATCTTGGCGTCCACCAGCTTTCAGAGATTTTTTAAGACGAGATTCCATTATTAGCTCCTATAACCTTGGTTTTTTCGTGCTTCTTGAGCATAGCGCTTGATCATTCGATTCCGTTTTTCCGGATCGTCCCAGTAACCCGCATCCTTCATCGCCCTAACCTGTTCTGCATTAAGGGTGAAGGTATTTGAGCCACCAGCACGAGTTGAAGATTCGCGCCCTGATCCAGTTACAACGCTCCTTGGTTTACTACGAGCCGACGGAACTTCGTCGTTATTCCGATTGTATCGGTGAGGGAGATATTGTTGCAAGCGATTATCAAGTTCTTCCCAATAATCTTCTCGCGTTGGGTCCCAACCCTCGGAAGTTAGCTCCTCATCGACCTGTTTGGCGATTTTGCTGTCCATGTCCTTGTTATCGGGCTTGTACCAGCTATTTCGCTCCATCCAGTCGGCAGCATGCCGCTGTAGCCTCGGGTCCGGGATGTTTTGCTGCCGTTGAGGCTGAACCGCCGTTTTTTTCAGGTTATTTAGGGTATCAACCTGCTGGCGGGCCTCGTACCACATCTCCTGAGCCTTAGCCAAAGCCTCCCCATCCTGCATATTGGTCGCCTCGGCAATCTTTGCCTTGGCATATTGCAGTCGCAGGGCGGTGTCTTCGATCGCCTTATCGATCCGGGCGATGTCCGCAGAGTGCGTTTTTCGCTCTACAGCCGACAAACGCTCCAAAAGTTCCTGATTTTGGCGCTCTAGGAGGGCTAATTTGTGGTCTTTTTCGATATTTGTGCGCTTAACCAGTTCGCGTTTGGCCTTTCGGCGGGCGCGTTTGGCCTCTCGCAGCGCATCAGAGTCGTCCGGACTGTCATCATTTTCCGGATCTTCAGAAACGGCCCCACCATCGGCCATTTCGACTTCTTGGTCGTCTTCTGCCTGCGGATTGGGGATATTGTCAGGAAGTTCGACGACAGCAGAGCCGTCTTGCTCCTCCTTGACCTCTATCCGCTCTTCAACTTGAGTATCAGTGCTCATTTTCGCCCCTTAAATGAACGACCGCATCAATAGCGGGTTACAAGTGACCGTCGCAATCACCTCGTGATCGTTCAGGATCATGAATAGCGCTGGGTCTTCCAGACTATCTTCCTCCCCGGGAACAGGTACTTCCCAGCGATCGCCACCCCATTTAGGGACGCGAATATAGTCTCCAACCGAACACCAAGATCCCTCAGGCCATTGTTCGTTCGTATCGCGGTTGCGGAAGGCAAGCGGACCAATTGCGACGACTTTCGCCACCATGTTGTTCCACTTTTCGGTTTCCTTGGTCTCTTCAACCAAGATAATCCCGGCACTGGTTGCCTTCTTTTTAGTGCGGCGCAATTGCACAAGAATTCTGCCGCCAAGAGGTTTCGCACCGGGGTCTACACTCGGAAATGCCCAAGCAATGTCAGCGTCGTTAAACGCTTCCGGTTCATTCATCTTCATCTTCTTCCTTCAACAGGTTGTTGAGTATTTCAAGGGCCTCTTCTAGCCCCTGATGGTGACCGACGACGCGCTGGTACGCCTCCCATGACGCAGGGTTTCCCGCTGCTAGAGACAGCTTTATTTCAGCTTGACGCGCCTTAATAGCGCCGACTAGGTCTGAGACGTATCTCATTTCTTCTTAGCTTGGCTCAACGCTCCTTTATCGGATTTGGGAGCTTGCTGCTGGCCCTTGGGTTGCAGGGAGGTGCCATCAAGCTTCTCGCCCATAGCGATACGCTTGTGCATCGGGATCATCGTGCTGTCTTGCTGCGCCATAATTAACCTCCTAAGAGACGACGTTGTGCTTCGTTTTGAAGCGTGATTGCAGTTTCAAACTGCTCGGCTTGCAGTTCGGCGTCTTTTTGCGTCAAACGTGCAGTCTCAATGCGCTCCTTGGTCAGATTGTTTGCGGCATTAAGTGCCACATCGATCTGCTCACGACGCGCTTTTTCTTCGGCAAGCATGGAAACCTTCTGGCCCTCAAGCTGCAACTCGGCCTGATCGCGCTGCGCCCGACGGTTGGTCTCGGCCATGCTGGTTTCCATCACCACCTGAGCCTCAGGCGGCAATTGCGGCTTCGGCGTCAGTTGCTGCATTGCCTGCAACATCTGCTGCAGCTTCGGAACAACCTGCTGGAAGGCCTTCTGGGCGTCCTGCGCGACATGCTGGGATGCCAAGGCAAACACCTTGTCGATCTCGGCTGTCAGGCGCTTGTCCTCGTATTCCTTCTCGGTGATCGGCTTGTTGCCCCGCGCCTTGGTCACATACCCGTTGGTCCGGTTCAGGTACCACAAGACCATGTGCTGCTTGATGTGCTCCAGCGCCCGGGGCAGGTAGATCGACGCCATGATCGGGTTGCCACCAAACGCCGGGTTCAGGCCAAAGTCCAGATGGCTCTGGATGTGCGCCAGATGATCCTGATGGATGTAGGCATAGCCGTTCTGGCCGATCGCCATCGCCACGTTCTCGTCGGCAGAGTTGCGCTCCTCCGGGGCAGGCGTGTTCTTGAGGATCTCGTTGATCCCCGGCACCTTGATCTGCTTGAGGAAGCGCTCCTCCACCGCCCGACGGTCATACAGGTCCGGGTACTTGTCCGCACGGGCCAAGACCGCCTGAATCTGCGCCATCCGCTGGGTCTCGGAGAAGATGTGCGGATCACTGACAGGCACCACATCGGTGTTGCGCTTAAAGTCCTCGCGCTCGATCTCCAGATCCTCGACGATCTCACCCTTGCGCTGGTCGTCCAGATACCAGCGGTTGAGCCTGCCAAGGATCTTGAGCACCCGGGACTGGGAATCATGCAGCCGCGCATGGATTGCCGAGAAAACCGCCGCGCCTTGCTCGATCAACGCCTGAGTTGTGCCCACAGGCGCGTTAGAAGTCACATCAGCGATCTTTTCCTCGGCGGTGGTTACTACCCCCTTAGCCGCCTTATCAAGCCATCCTAGAAGCTGTAAGAGCACCTGTGAAGGAGGGTTGAACGGCATGGGCATCGCAATCTTGCGGATGTCGTCCACGCCCGGAGCGCCCTCGATCTCGCAGACCTGCGTCACATCAACCTGCTGGCTCTGGCCCGAGATCTTGGCCCCCTTGAGCTTGAGCATCGTGGCCGCGTTGTTGATGTGCGCCGAATCCAGCAGCGCCCGCAGCGATCCCGTCAGGGCTGCAGACAGGCCACCAATCAGGTGCGGCATGCCGATCGCGTAGGCTCCCCGCCACGGGATGAACTTGAACTCC
>JAYQPQ010000070.1:0-7704 GCA_038145405.1 Porticoccaceae bacterium
GCCCTGGATCACCGCTATCTGAACGATGTGCCGGGGCTGGAAAATCCGACCAGCGAAAATCTGTCGCGCTGGATCTGGAACCGCCTCAAACCCGACCTGCCTATGCTGAGTGCAGTCGAGGTCAGGGAAACCTGTACCTGCGGTTGTATTTACCGCGGAAAATAATATAGGGCGGCCCGTGAGCCGCCCTTCTTTTTGCCCATCGACGACGCTAGCCGTCGATCAGTGCACCTAACGGTTGCGCAGTGCCGATGGTGATCTTCCGCGGCTTCATGGCCTCGGGAATTTCGCGCACCAGATCGATGTGCAGCAGTCCATCTCGGTAGTCCGCGGAACGCACTTCGACGTGGTCGGCCAGTTGGAAGCGGCGCTCGAAATTGCGTCGGGCAATGCCCTGGTACAGGTAGTTGGTGTCCTTGCTGCTAACCTGTTTGACGCCGCTCACGCGCAGTTGGTTGTTTTCCTGCTCAATCGTCAGTTCCTCGCGCTGAAACCCGGCAACCGCCAGGCTGATGCGGTACTGATTCTCGCGGATCACCTCAATGTCGTAGGGAGGGAATCCGCCCTGTTCCGTGGTTTCCAGTGAATCGAGCAGACTGGCCATGCGATCCACCCCAATAAAGGTGCGATACAGCGGGCTCAAATCTATGGTTCTCATAACATATCCTCCGATAAGCAATATGTGGTTAGTTAGCCCTTCAGATGAACGGGCTGGATTGGGTCGGCACCGAGCCGGCCCGTGAGCAAATCTGGGTTCACCGCCGAAAATTTCAATAGCCCTCCTTTCACCCATTGGTGTCGGCTTGGCTGGGATTGCTTCACATCCGCAGAGATTTAGGAAAGTTAACATTTACTCTGAGGTCGACTGTTTATACTCTGGGGGAACATCTCGCGAAGTTGGCTTTCTAAGCACATGATGAAAAGCAACTTGGCCTTGCCACAATGCCTGATTTTGGGCTGCCTCCTCGGGGCGGGCCCGCTGGCAGGCTTTGCTCAGGATGTTCAGCTCTCCTTCCCACGCGCCCAGGAAGACTTTCCTGAGCCGGTCATGGTGGTCGAAGATACGCAAGAGAACCGGCGTACTCGCGAAATCATTGCCGAACTGCGCGAACGCATTCTGCTCGAAGAGAGTCAGCAGGATGCCTTCTCCTCCTCCATCGGAGAAATGTCCTTCGATCTCGGCAACCAGTTGCTGCGCCTCAATCTTTACGATGAGGCACTGGAGGCCTTTCGTCGCGCGGAGCATTTGCTGCGCATCAACAATGGACTCTACGCATTGGAACAGGTGCCCGCACTAGAGGGCATGATTCAGACCAATATGCGCCAGCGCGACTGGGAAGCGGTAGACAAGGACATGGAGCGGCTGGTTTGGCTCTATCGCAGGAACAACACGAGCGAGTCACCCGAATATCTGAAAGTGCTCGAAGACTTTGCCAAGTACCATCTGGCGGCGTATTTCTGGCGAGTTGATCAGCTGGGCATTCTGCATCTGGTGGAAGCCGAGGAGACGCTGACCCATATCGCCGATGTCAGCCTAGAGAAGGGCTTTCCCTACGATCCGGAATTGTACGAAGCTCTCTCGATAACAAATTTTCAGTTGAGTCAGTTCGCCAGCTCAAGTGACAGGTATCTCGACGTGCCGGAGCTAGAAAGCCGGGCCGGCATCGGCATCTATATGGCCAATTCCTACCGTCGGGGACTGGATTACTTGCGCCGTGGTCGCGAGGTGGCCTTTCAGTCAGACAATTATGTCCACCGCATCCATGCCGATCTTATTTTGGCCGACTGGTATCAGTTGTTTCTGAAGCGTTTCGAAGCTCAGGAATTCCTGCGACGCGCCTGGAGCTCGGCCAAGGAAGTTGGCATGGAAGATTCGCCTGAATTTGTGCAGCCGCATGTGCTGCCGCGCTTGGGTTATATGGGCCTCCTGCCGGATCTGCGAGGCGGTCAGAGCGCCGCGCCGATTTATGTTCGCCTCGACGTCGATCAGTGGGGCCTTCCCCGCAATGTGGAACTGGCGGTTCCCAATGAAGCAGAGGGTCCATCAGAACTTGTGATTGCGGGTAATCGCGCCCTGCGAGACGCACGACAAAGTCGTTTCCGGCCGGCTATAGTCGACGGCGAACCCGTTGAGTACACCGGTTATGTCCATTCTGTTTTCCTGCGCAACTAGGTCCGGATCGCGCACCCTTTATGGGGTGGCGCTGCTGCTGGCTTGCCTAGCGCTAGTGGCCTGTGGCTCGCAGTCGAGCTCCAGTTCATCGGGCGCCAGCGTTCCCATGCCTAGCCCATCCGGATCGGGCAGCACCGGCTCCGGTTCATCCGGATCCAGTTCCAGTTCAGGAGGGAGCACCAGTTCCAGCTCGGGTGGCGGGGCCTCAGGAGGTTCCAGCGCGCCAGGAGGCGGCATTCAGATTCCGCTGCCATCGCCTTCGGGAAGTTCAGGATCGGGCGCTGGCTCGGCTAGTGGATCTGACGCAGGTGCTTCTGGCGATCAGCGCGCCGCAGACTCTGGCCAGGGCGATGCTGGTGATGCCAACGCGCAAAGCGGTGGAAGCCAGGGCGATGCCTCGGGTAGTGAGCCTGGAACCACTTCGGGCGCAAACGGAGAGAGCGAACTGGATGACGCGGGAGAAACAGCCGCCTCTGACGAGGGCGCTCCAACCTTTGAAGAGACCGCGTCGAGTACGGCCAGCTCAAGTTCCGCATCGGCTGCCAGTGCTGCCGCACGGCGACAGGCACTGGAAGACCTGGAACGTATTCTGGACGATGAACTAGGCACCTTTGATGGTCAGATTCTCGGCGAGCAAAACAACGCACGTCAGGGTACCGCCGGTACGGTGATCGACCCGTTGGGGATCGGCGAATTTCAGCCCTTCCCGGGTTCTACCGAGACCGCTGCCAGCATTGCGTCCGGTGGCGAGGAGACGGCGTCGGGCACGCCGGGAGTTGCTCTTCCGGGAGGTGCCGCCGCGCCGGAAGACTATGTGCCGCCGCCCGACCCGGATGATGATATTGTGGCCCGTCAGTTGCGCGAAGCCGCCCAGGCTGAACGGGATCCCGCTGTCAGGGCTGCGCTTTGGGAAGAGTACTATAAATATAAAGAAAGCTTGTAAGTATGCTTTGTAAGATGCTGATAAATAGGTATTTAATATTTTTCCTTCTATTGCTGTCCGGTTGCGCCAGCTACACCGTAAAGACCACAGATTTCATTCCGGCGCAGAGCGTTGTGCTGGAAACCCCCGACGCTTACCTGCTGGATATTGGCGTGGTGGTCTTCGAGCCCGATCTGGAGTCCATTCCAGACGAGGCGATTCAATTTAGCGGAATTCGTGAGGCTGAATCGGTCTGGGTTGCCGAACAATTGAAGGGAACGCTGCAGGGTACCGGCGCTTGGGGTGCGGTTCGGGTCATACCCGATGATCGCGTGGTAGTGGACATTCTGATCGAGGGCCGTGTACTGCAGTCCGACGGCGAAATGATGCGTCTTGCTGTTACGGCGACCGATACCGCTGGACACATCTGGATCGATGACATTTACGAACAGCAAATCAGCCACTACGCCTACTCGCCCAGCCAGGAGAGTTTCGAGCCCTTTCAGGGCCTTTACAATTCGATCAGCAACGATCTGTTTAATGTCCTGGCGACTCGCACGGCTACCGAGCGCGCAACCCTGCGCAAGATTACGGCAATGCAGTTCGCCCGACGGTTTTCCCCAGAAGCATTTGACGACTATTTAAGCCTGAAACCGGACGGCACGATGAACTTGGACCGCCTGCCGGCCGAAGATGACCCCATGCTGATTCGCATCGATCGCATTCGTACCCGCGACGAGATGTTTGTCGACGTGCTGCAGGATTACTACCTGGGATTCGCTTCCAACATGGATGAGCCCTATCGGGTCTGGCGCGAACAGAGTTACCAGGAAACCTTGCTGATTGAGCAATTGGAGCAATCTGCCCGCGCACGCAAACTGGGCGGGTGGCTGGCCATTATCGGTGGCGTGGGTGCCCAGTTCAGCGACAGCGAATTGGCGCGCATCACCGGCCAGGTCGCCATCTATGCCGGTCTGGAGGGTATACGCAGTGGCTACACATTCCAGGATGAGGCTTTGTTGCGCGCACAGGCATTGAGCGAAATGGGAGATTCGCTCGAGCAGGAGCTGGAGCCCAGTGTCATTGAATTACAGGACCGCACCGTTACTCTGGCTGGCTCGGTACGCGACCAATACGAGGAGTGGCGGATTATCCTTCGCGACATTTATTATGAAGAAACCGGCTACACGCCGCCGTCCGGTTGATTTTTCCATGAGCCCTGATAAATCCACAACGATTCATCCCGCCGAGTTTCAGTCGCCTCAGCAGCGCCAATCTGACGCAATTTCAGACCAACCGGCCGCCAGTTCACGGCCACTAAAACCTGTGCTGATCATGGCGGGTTTGCTGGCTTTGGCGGGCCTTACTCTATTTTATCTGCCTTCGCGCATTGCACCCCCACCGGATGTTGCCGCCCTGCCCAGCCAGGATATGGAAGCTGTGCCGCAGGAGCAGCCCTTTGCCGACACCGAGCTTCTGCAGGCACGTCGCGAGGCACAGGACATCCTCGCGCAACTGGTTGTGGTGCAGAACGACCTGCAATACCTGGAAGTGGAAACCTGGGCTCAGGACGGCTATCAATCCCTGATCAGCCGCGCCCAACAGGGGGACAGTCAGTACCAAACGCGTGAATTTGAAGCTGCCTTGGCCAGCTATCAAGCGGCGCTTGCCGAAGCGCAGAACCTGTTGGCTCAACGTCAGCAATTTGCCGATCGTCTTATTGAACAGGGCCAATTGGCGTTGACTAACGGCAACGCTCCGGTTGCGACAGAACGCTTTCGCCTGGCGCTTAAGCTGAATCCGGCTAGCGAGGTAGCGCGCATCGGACGAGAGCGCAGTGCCGTACTGGATGAGGTATCGCAACTAAAACTTCGCGCTGAAGAGAGCGCTGCTTCCGAGGACTGGGAACAGGCGAAGGTATTTCTGGAGCAAGCCGTATTGCTCGATCCGCGCGACGAGCAGGCGCAACAGGCCTTGGCGCAAGCACAACAGCAAATTACCGAGCGTCAGTTTCGCGAACGGCTGGCCGAGGGGTTCAATGCTTTGGCTGAGACGCGTTACGCCGACGCGCGCAGTGCGTTTCAGCAGGCCGATCAGCTGCGTCCTGGCAGCCCCACGGTGCGGGATGCACTGTTGCAGGTCAACAGTGCTGCCGAAACCCGGCAGCGAAACACCTTGCTGGATCGGGGTATGGCAGCCGAATCCGCCGAGGACTGGCAGGCGGCAGTTAGCCTTTACAAGGACCTGCTGATGCGTAACTCCGCCAATGTCGAGGCGCGAGTTGGTCTGGTGCGAGCCGAGGCTCGGGCTGGTCTCGATGCCAGAATCGAAGCGGTGCTGGCCGATCCACTAGCGCTTCAGAGCGATGAGGCCTGGAACAGTGCAGAAAAACTTCTGCTCGATGCGCGCAATCTGCAGGCTCGTACGCCCCGGCTCGCCACGCAGATCGCGCAACTGGAGCTATTGATACGACGTGCGCGAACCCCCATTCAGCTTACGCTGCTTTCCGATGGCCAGACCCAGATAGAAATTTATCGACTTGGGGTGCTGGGGGCTCTCGAGGAGCATCGGGTGAACATCTACCCGGGAGAATACGTCCTTGTCGGACGTCGCTCGGGATACCGCGACGTACGACAAAGTATCGAGATCACTGGCGAACAGGCCGCGATGAGCCTGCGCATCGAAGTGACAGAACCTATTAACTGATGAATAAGTCCCCGCCCGCCCGTTATATCGAGCCGACCGACTTCGTGCCGCCACCTTCCGGTGGTACGCGCTCGATGCCCTTTCGCCCACTATGGATCGCTGCTGGGATCGCGGTCTGTTTCCTGGGTTATCTGCTGTTCTTTCTTGTCACAGCAGTGTCTCTGCGGCTAGTTGTCTTACCGCAGGAGGCTGCTGCGAGCCTGTCGGGTGGCGCACACCTTGCGCTTGGCGATCGCCTGATTCTGCGCCCCGGCACTTACGAGCTGCGCGTTCAAGCGCCTGGCTATCGAGTTTTCGCAGAGCGCCTTGAGATACAGGAATCGCTGACGCGGGAGATCGAGCTCACCCCCCTGCCCGGCACGCTGCTGATCGCGGTTACACCGGCAGAAATCGAAGCGCTAGAAGTGGTGGTCGGGGGGCGCCGCTATGCTGGCGAGAATCCCCTTTCCATTGACGAGCTGGAACCTGGAACCTATCAAATCGAAGTCGACGCCCCACTCTATGCAGCTCGTTCTTCCGCCGTTACCGTGCAGGGGCGCAATCAGGTCGACGAACTTCATCTCGAGATGCAGCCGGCCTGGGCCGAAGTTCGACTCGGCTCTGTGCCAGCTGGCGCCGGCGTTGTTTCAGCAGAGGGCGACGAACTGGGATCCACTCCGCTCACGACGCGGCTTGAGCAGGGTGTTCACAACCTGCGCTTTAGTTTGCCTGGCTACCAGCAGGCCAGCCTGCGTCTCGAATTGCAGGCGGGCCAGGGGTCTGCGCCGGCACCCCTGGTGCTGCTACCGGTCGAATCCCAGCTGAGCTTGGTATCCAACCCGGTTGGCGCCGCGGTAGTGCTCAATGGAGAATTTCGCGGCGAAACGCCCCTTCAGCTGGATCTGCTGCCCGACCGAGACTACCAATTGCGCCTATTCAAAGCGGGCTATGCCACGGCAGAGCGCAGCATTCGACTGGAGCGCGGCGAGCAGCGCGATCTGGCAGAGACCCTGGATCCGGTTACTGGCCGCGTAGCGATTAACGTGACTCCCTCGGACGCCGAGATCTGGGTGGATGGGCGCCTGCGGGCAACTGGCTCTACGGAGCTTGAACTGAATACGGTCAATCACCAGATTGAAATCCGCAAAGCAGGTTATCAGGCGCAAACGCGTACCTTCCTGCCGCTGCAGGATCAGCGTCAGGTGGTGAGTGTGAACCTGATGACGGAGGAGGAAGCCATTTGGGCGGCGATTCCCGCACGTTACCAACTTATGGGCCTGGACTTCCGCCTGTTCCGCGATCCAGATCGCGTGCAGCTGGGCACTTCGCGAAGAGAGCCGGATCGTCGCGTCAACGAGGTCGAATGGGTAGCCCAACTCGAGCGGGCTTTTTACGTCTCGGCGCACGAAGTGACCAACGCTCAGTTTCGTCAGTTCCAGTCCTCGCATAGCTCAGGTAATTTTTCAGGCATCAGCCTGGATGGAGAAAATCAGCCCGTTGTTTCTGTCACCTGGCAGGAGGCCGCACTTTACTGCAATTGGTTATCCCAACAGCAAGGCCTCGAGCCCTTCTATCAAACCCAGGCTGGTTTTGTCTCTGGAACCAATCCTGAGGCAACCGGCTATCGCCTGTTAACCGAAGCCGAATGGACTTGGCTGGCCAGTGTCACTGCCAGCCAGCTGGTGCGTCGCTATCCCTGGGGCAACGAAGACTTGCCTCAGGCCGTAGAAAATTTCGCCGGCAACGAAGTAGCCAGTCTACTCAACTTTACTCTCCCTACCGCGGATACTTACCCGGTATCCGCACCGGTGGGCAGATTCCCGCCCAACGACAAGGGCCTGTATGACCTGGGCGGCAATGTCGCTGAATACCTTCACGACTGGTATTCTGCGGATGCGCCATCCGCTCAGATGGTGATCGACCC
>JAYQPQ010000071.1:0-7648 GCA_038145405.1 Porticoccaceae bacterium
CTGGAAAGCTTGCAGGGCATTGGCGCGACCGCTCTCACCCATATCCATATCCATGACTTGCTCGCGGGTCTGCACCAGTTTGTAGAGCCGATCAGCCAGATGGGCATCGCCCGCGTACAGATCGGCCAGACGATCGTAGACGGCCATATCCGGGGCAGGAAGCACGGAGGGACTCCAACTTTCAACCTGCACATCGCCTTGCAGCGCCAAGGGGATGGTCGGCCCCACGGCCAGCCCGCGCAAGCTACCAGCCTGCAATGCGAGGGCACGATTCAGCCAACCGTCGCGAGCGCCGTAGGGTGCCAGGCTGCCGTTCTCCAGCAGATTCTGGCCATCGAAATGCGAGCGTTCGCGATAGGGTGAAGCCACCGCCGACCAGGCCGAGAGCTCGCCGGCAGCAAACCAGGCGGCAAAGTTTTTCAGTTCGGGGTGCAAGCCCCAATCCGCCGTCAGCGCGATGGGCTGCTCAATAGTGAGCTGCTGGCGGCGACGCGCGTAGTTGACGTCGCCACGCGGGACCAGCGCCGACATGCCATCCAAAGCGCCGCGCAGCAGCACCCAGACAAAGCGCGGATCACGGCTGCCACCCTGCTGGGCAAGCAGCGGCAGATGGTAGAGCGAAAGGGCAGCACCACAGGTTTTCAGGAACAGGCGACGTTTCATCTCACACCTCCTAGCGACGCAGCAGGCTGGGACTGACCAGTGTCAGCACCAGACCCTGCGCATTGGATTCAGCCCGGCGTACCGCCTGAGCCAGTTGACTATCGACATCTTCACCAAAAAGCCGGGCCGAGAGCTGGTCCGCGGCGAGTACGCCAGCCGCGCGCTGTGCGAAGGCATCGGCCCACTCAATGCGCTTGCCCAGTGCATCCGGGCTATCCCACTGGCTGGCAATATCGGGCCAGCCGGCCGGTGAACCGGGTCGCCAGGTCGGATGATTCAGCGTGTTAAGGGCCACCAGCATGGGATTGGCCTGCTGACGTTGCAGGCCGGTGGCGCGATGGATGGCAACCAACCACTCGTGCGGCGTGCGGTATTTGCTTGCGCTGGTCTCCCAGGTTAGGGGTTCGGCGATCAGGGCACGGTAAAGGCTGGGCAAATCGCCACCGCTATCCAGAAATACCTGACTCAATTTGTCCACGGCAGCCGTCGGTGGCTCGTCGGCGATAAAGTGGCGCGCCAGCTTGGTGGCAATATGGCGCGCGGTGGAAGGATGCAGGGCCAGATCCTGCAGCACCGCTATACCCTGCTCTTCACCATTTTGGCGGTAGGACTTGCCCAGCACCCGATGGTTGCCCGGCTCGTGCCATTGATCGATATAGGCAAAGGCCCCGCGCGTGCGGCCAAAGCGCTCGACGACAGGTCCGGATGCCAGCGACCAGCCAGTGATCACCTTGGCAAGGCTGGTGACATCCTCCTGATCGTAGCCGCCATTCACCCCAAGGGTGTGCAGCTCGAGAATCTCCCGCGCCAGGTTTTCATTCAAACCGCGCTGGTTGCGCTCGGCGGCGCGCGAGCTGGGGCCTATGGATTGGGCATTGTCCAGATATAGCAGCATGGCCGGGTGACGTGTCGAGGCCAGCAGCAGGTCGCTAAAGCGTCCCAGTACATGCGGCCGAATCGCCTCGGCTTCAAAGCTGCCGCCTAGCGGAACGGTGGTGACCTTGTCGGTAGAAATCGCGAAGTGGTTGGCCCAGAAATGCACCAGACGCTCGATAAAGGGACGATCCGTTTGCACGGCATGAACAAAGCGCGCGGTGGCATCCTGCCGGTAGTTCATCTGGTTCTCGCGCTGCAGCTCCTGAATGGCCTGTTGGTTGTCGGCCTGGCGCTGCTGACGCTGGGCTACTTGACGCTGCAGCACCTGCTCAGAGCTGATAAAGGCCGGCGCTACAGGGGCACCACCAGCAAGCTGTGCACGCAGCCATTGGGCGGGATCGGTCTCGATGCGCTCCAGTTCACCGGGTCGGGGACCCAGGCCAAAGCGATGTGCGGCGATAAGAGTGGGTGTATAGACCATGGCATTGACCTCCGCTTGAAACCTGTGCCAATCCTACTCCGCCAATTCGACAGTCGGCATGATGAAAATGTGGAGAAAATCAGGATTCGAATGATGTCCCGATACGGCGCCCCAAAAAACTGCGTCAGGGCAAGAAAATCAGGCGGCACGCCGTTGCGGGCGGCGCTTGGGTCGCGAGGTGCGGGGTTGCAGCGGCGGCAGATTGTGAGCGGCTCGTGCCTCGTCGCAGCGCGGATTGTGCACGCCGTTCTCCCAGGACGCCAGAAAGTCGCGGCACACATCGGCGCGTACTTCGTAAATATTGCACTTAACCGACTGGCCAATCTCGCCATCCAGCGCAATGCAGCGCGGCGGCTTGCGATCGGTGCCAATCATGGCCACGCGATGGGGGGTGACCTGCACGGTCATCTCGGCGGGCACGCGACCGCCCACAAAGGGATCGGTTTCCGCCCAGTGAAAAGTGGCACGAAAGTAGGCGCAACAGGCGCCGCAACTGATACAGGGGTTGTCGATGGACAAGATAAGACTGCTACAAGCGAACAGACCGGCGGGGATTTTGCGGCAGCCAGGCATCACTCGGCAAGGAATTTCGCACTGCTAGAATGCATACATGATCACCTTTTTTGCGCTGCAGTCGGCGGCATCTGTGCGTCGCCAGATCGCCGACTGGCGCGATGCCAGCTTGCCCCCACTAAAGCACCCTGTGGCCGCCGCCGATCTGCACATCACCCTGGCCTATTTGGGCGAGACGCAAAGCTGGCAACTGGACGCGCTGCTGTCCGAAGCCGCCCAGATTGGGTTTCAACCGCTGCAAATCGGCCTGGATCACCTGGGTTACTGGCCTAAACCGCGCGTGGTGTGGCTGGGCGCCAGCAAGGTACCGCCAGGCCTCCTGCAGCTGGAGCGTCGATTGCGCAATCTGGCCGGGCCGCTCGGTCTGCCGACCGAAGAGCGGCCCCATCAACCCCATCTGACCCTGGCTCGCAAACTCAGCTATCCACCGCCGGCGCCCACCCAGACACCCAACTTTTTGCCTGACTTCGACAGCTTTGTTCTAATGCAGTCGCTGCGTGGCCAGAATGGCGTGCGCTACCAAGTGATCGAAACATTTTCATGAGCAACAAAGATTCCCGCCGCCATACCTCCGACACCCGCCTGCTGGAAGGGCCGCAGAGCACCTGGAAGGATCTAAAGCGCGCGGTGCAGATCGGCCGCGAATTCTTTTACGGCTTTCGCAAACTGCGCCATGTGCGCAACTGCGTGACGGTGTTCGGTTCGGCGCGCTTTGCCGAGGACAATCCCTACTATCGCATGACCGAGGAACTGTCCTTTCGTCTGGGACAGGCGGGCTACAGCATTATGACCGGCGGGGGGCCGGGCATCATGGCCGCCGCCAACCGCGGCGCACGTCGCGCCGGAGCGCCATCCTATGGCTGCAATATCCATCTGCCCGACGAGCAGTACCCCAACCCCTACACCGACCTCTGGCTAGAGTTCGACCGCTTTTTTGTGCGCAAGGTGATGCTAGTGAAATATTCCAGCGCCTTCGTCTTTATGCCGGGCGGGTTCGGCACCCTGGACGAGGTGTTTGAAACCCTTACCCTGATTCAGACGCGCAAGGTACAAAACTTCCCTTTGGTAGCTATGGGCACGGATTACTGGAAACATCTGGAAGACTTTGCCCGCTTCTCGCTGCTGGCCAACAAAACCATCGATCCCGGCGATCTGTCCGCCATTCTGGTTACCGACGACATGGACAAAGCTTTCAATCACATCAAGCAGGGCTGCCGCTGCTAGCAACCTAGGCAAGGCCAGACGACGCAGAACACCTTCGATTGCTGCCAGGGTTGCAGGCGCCAAGCCGGGCCGACTAAACTCCCCCGACAGCACTTCAAGGATTGAAGTATGAAAATGACAGGGATCGTTCTGCTCCTACTGCTTGCCAGCCCCAGCCTCGCCCAAAGTGAAACCCGTAATCAGTGCCAGAGCTGGAGCGAGCAGCACCAGCGTCTTACCACCTACGCCGCGCCGGGGGCACCCTGGCTGAAATGGATCGCTGGCGCGACCGCCAGCGCCAGATTGAAAGCGATATGCGCCGGGCCCGCTGTATGCAGCGTTTTCGCATTGGGCCTACCGCGGATTAACTTTCTCTGTCCGGCCGGGTCGGGTACCCTTCGGGTCATGACAAGCCTCTGTTCCTAGACCCATGCTGGTCTTTATTACCGCTGTCGCGGTGGCCCTGGTTGTGTCCTTTATCTGCTCCATCTGCGAGGCCGTGCTGCTGTCTATCAGCCACTCCCAAGTCGAAGCCCTGCCGCGCCGATCCCATGCCGGACGCTGGCTGCGCCAGTTCAAGCGCCACATTGACATTCCCATTGCCGCCATCCTCACCGTCAACACCATGGCGCATACGGTGGGCGCCACGGTTGCCGGCGCAACCTATGAAGAAGCCTTCAGCAGCCACACCCTGTGGCTGTTCTCCATTATCTTCACCCTGGCGGTACTGCTCTTTACCGAGATCATTCCCAAGACCCTGGGCGTGAGCTATGCGCGTCAGTTGGCGACCCCGGTGACCTGGATAATTCGCGGCATGACCTGGCTGTTGCGGCCGGTGGTAAATATGACCGAACGCCTGTCGCGCGCCCTGCGCGGCAATCATCAGGCGCCGGTCACTTCCATGCACGAGATTCGTCTGCTGGCGAAGCTGGGCAAGGACGAAGGCGTCGTCGACCGGGAGGCCAGCCGCATCATCCAGGGTGCAGCGGATTTTGCGCAGTTGCGCGTCAGCGACGTCATGGTGCCGCGGCGTCACGTGTTCTTTCTTTCCACCCAGTGGTCGCTGGCTAAAAATCTGCAGGTAATCGAGGATTCGGGCCGCTCGCGCTTCCCACTCTGCGAGGGCGAAGATCTGGATTCCTTTACCGGCATCGTGCTGGCACGCGATCTGCTGCTGGGCCTGCACCGCGAGCCCGGCACCTCAGCGGCCGAACTCATGCGTTATCGGCGCGATCCGTTGGTGGTTCCCGAGACCCTGCCGATTCGGGATCTCCTGCACACCTTCCGCTCCGGCACCAGCCATCTGGCCTTTGTGGTGGATGAATACGGCTCCACCCTCGGCCTGGTAAGCCTGGAAGATGTGCTGGAAGAACTGGTGGGCGACATTCAGGACGAGCAGGACGAGGAGCGGCACCATATCTGGCCCTTACCGGATGGCTCCTTGCGCGTGCAGGGCGACGCCGAGCTGCGCCATATCTGCAAGCATTTCGATTTGGAATGGGACGCCGCCACCGGGGTGACCCGGGTCAACGGCCTGCTGGCCGAGCAACTGGGAAGCATCCCGCAGCGCGGCGACCGGTTGGAGTGGCAAGGCCTGGAATTTCAGGTGTTGTCGGCTAGCCCGCGCCAGGCGGAGTTTGTCAGGGTAATCCCTATAACCGCTGCCGAGACCACCGACGGCTGATACGCCGCTGCAAGCCTTTGTAAAAAATGGTTATTAAGTCGTAATAATGGGCCAGTGCGCTTTGACTCACCCTGCCCGCGCCTTAGAATAGGCCGCCCAGAGCCCCGGTCATGACAGGGGCCCCAGTTGAAATTCCGAACTTAGAGATGCCTACCATGTCCCACACTCTGCTTCATCGCGTTGTATCCGCTCGCTCCCTGTTGATCGCCCTGAGCTGCCTGGCTGCCCTGCCGGCGCAGAGCCAGGATACGCCGCTGCAGGAGATCGTCATCACCGCGACGCGCCAGGACAGCCAGCTGCGCAACGTGCCGGCCTCGGTCAGCGTGATCGGCCGCGAAGCCATTCAAATGGGCCAGCAGCAGCTCAGCCTGGGTGAAAGCCTCGTGGCCATTCCCGGTCTTTTCGCCCAAAACCAGTACAACTTTACCCAAGACCTGCGCGTTTCCATTCGCGGCGCCGGTTCGCGCGCCAACTTCGGCATTCGCGGCATCCAGATCTACGTCGACGGCATCCCCGCCACCACCACTGACGGCCAGGGCGGCGTCGATGATATCGACCTGGGCTCAGCCGACAGCATTCAGGTGGTACGCGGCCCGGTGTCTGCGCTGTATGGCTCATCCTCCGGCGGTGTGATCGAGATTCAAAGCGAAGCCGGCCCGGAAACCCCCTTCGTGCAGTTCTCTGCTACCCAGGGTGCCTATGGCATGGGCAAGTACCAGATCAAGACCGGTGGCCAGAATGGAGCCCTCAACTACATGCTGAACCTGTCGCGCCTGGAGCTGGATGGCTACCGCGACAACTCTGCGGTTGAGCACAACATGCTCAACTCACGCTTTAACTACCGTTTTGCCAACGACGCCGATCTGACGGTGATTTTCAATGCCGTGGATTCGCCCTGGGCGGAAGACCCGGGCAGCATCACCGCCGCCGCTGTGGCCGCCAATCCCGAGCAAGCCTGGCCGGCAAACATTACCTTTGACAGTGGCGAAGGCCTTGAGCAACAGCGTCTGGGTCTGGTTTACACCAATCCGATTTCGGCTACCCGCAAACTGACTGCTTACAATTTTTATCTGACACGCAGCTTCAGCACCAACCTGCCCTTCCAGGCCGAGGGCGTGTCGTCCTTTGACCGCTTCTTCTACGGTACCGGCGTCAAGCTCGACCAGATGAGCACCTTCTTCGGCATGCCCAGCAAAACCACGGTGGGCATCGATACCAGCGCCCAGCTCGACGAGCGCACGCGTCACGCCAACCTGGACGGTGTGCGCGGTGCACTGGCTCAGGATCAGGAAGAGCAAGCCAAGGCCGTGGGCCTCTTTGTGGTGAACGACCTGCAGATTACCGATCGCCTCAACCTGGTGCTGGGTGGCCGTTACGACGCCCTCACCCTGACCATTGAAGACAAATTTCTGGCCAACAACGATCAGTCTGGCGAAGTGGATTTCCGCGAGTTCAGCCCCATGGTGGGCGCCACCTATGCGCTGGCCGACAACCTGCGCCTGTACACCAAGTACGGCACCGCCTTTGAAACTCCGACCTTCACCGAACTGGCCGGCCCCGGCAGTGCGCTGGCCGGAGCTGGCGTGGGTCTGACCGGCTTTGCCGATATTCAATCCCAGGAAGCGCGCAGCGTGGAACTGGGATTGCGCGGCATGCTGGCCGAGCGCTTCGAATTCGATGTGGTGGTGTTCAGCATGACCGTCGAAAACGAAGTGGTGAATACCGCCACCCTGGGCAGCCGCGGCGTGTTCCAGGTTGCCGATACCGATCGCCAGGGCTTTGAAGCCATGGGCATGTTCAACCTGATGGACGGACTTAATCTGACCGCCAGCTACACCTTCTCGGATTTCACCTTTGATCAATTCCCGACCAGCCCGGCGGTTGAGGGCAACGATCTGCCATTGATTCCGCGCCACCAACTCTATGCCCAGTTGAACTATCACCATGCTTCCGGCTTCTTCGCCGTGATGGATTACCAGTGGGTGGATGACTACTTCGCCAACAATGCCAACACCGCTACCAACGAAGCCTATGGTGTGGCCAGCCTGCGCATGGGTCACAGCTTCCGCATGGACAACCTGAGTATTGATCCCTTCCTGGGCATCAAGAACCTGACCGACGAAAGCTACAACGACAACGTACGCCCCAACGCCTTCGGCGGCCGCTTC
>JAYQPQ010000072.1:0-7590 GCA_038145405.1 Porticoccaceae bacterium
GAATGTCCGGTCGGGCATAGCCCAGTTGGGCCGGGGATCGTCGATGAGCAGCTCAATGCGAACCCTGAGCACTTCGGCATCCTGCCGCAGCTGCTCTGGCGGCGGGGCGTCGTAGTTCACGCCCAGCACCCTCACCTGCCCGGCATGCGCTGCGGCGAAAGTTGCCAGTTCAGGCATCTCGGCGATACAGGGGCCGCACCACACGGCCCAGTAATTGAGGAAGATCAACTGGCTGGGATCCTGCAGATCGAGGCGTCCACCATCGAGCAGTCGCGGCCCATCGCCAGCGCTGCAGGCCGTCAGCCCTGCCAGCAGGAGGCAGATGCTAGCCCCGGTTCGAAGTTTCATCGGTGTTTCCAGATTGAAAGAGTTCGGCCAGGCTCAGCTCCAGGCTCTCGCGAGCCTCGTCGCGCACGGCATCCACAAGGCCATTGTACCTGCCCATCCAGGGGTGGTGAGCGTTGACGCGCTCGGGAATCGGCGCCACGTTTTCCACAAGATCGTCACCCATCAGTTCCAGCATTTGCCAGACGCTCATTTGCGACAGATCGCGAATCAACACATAGCGTCCCTGTTGGGTCAGGGTGATCACCTTGCGCGCCAGCAACTGATTGCGCAGCTCGTGCCACTGCGCACTCGGCAGGCCCGAGGCCAGCATGCGGCGATCGCTCATTGCCAGCCCCTTGAGTTGGGCCTTGTGGAACATGGCCAGCGCCATCAGCAACGCCTGGGATCGACCGTAGCGCACGCCGTCTACTTCGGCAAAAAAGGTTTCCGTGGCGCGCACAAATTCGGCGCCGGCCAGAATGATTATCCAGCTGAAATAGATCCACAGCAGAAACAGGGGCACGATAGAAAAGGCCCCGTAGATGCTCCTGAACCCGGTATTGGACACGATCAGACCAAACATGGCCTTGGCCGCCTCGAACACCAGCATGGCGACGAGGCCGCCGATGGCGGCATTCTTGAACAACACCCGGGTATTGGGAACAGCCTTGTAGAGAAGCGAAAAGGCCAGGGCTGTCATCAGCCAAGGCAGATATTCCAGCAGCGCCAGAATGCGCCCCGAGATCTCGGCATTGTCGGTAATGATGCGCAGCGACAGTAGATAAGTGTTAATCATCAGTCCGGCGCCAAGCAGCAGCGGTCCCAGGCTCAGCACGGCCCAGTAGACCAGAAAACTGCTCACGCCACTGCGCCGTCCTGGCGCACCCCAGATGCGGTTGAACACCTTTTCGATATTGACCAGCATCAAATAGGCCGTCACCACCAGTAAAATGATCCCCGGCGCGCTCAGCAGGCGGGCCTGCGACGAAAAATCCCGCAGATAGCTGAACAGGCCGGCACCGGCACTGGGCAACATATTGGCCAGAATAAGCTCCTCTACCTGAGCGCTGAGGGAGGCAAAGCTAGGCACCAACGAGAGTACGGTAAACATCACGGTAAGCAGCGGAACCAGAGCGAACAGGGTCATGTAGGTGAGGGCCGCGGCGCTGTGCTGGCAGCCGTCCTGGGTAAAGCGCCGCGTCACCAATTTCAGGTAGAACAGGGCGAGCTGAAAAAATTTACCGATTCGTAAGACGCGGCGAGGCATTGCAAGGTTCATGCTGGCTGGTGAAATCACTACAATAGCCGCTCATTCCTGCTACCGCCAGCGCCATGAGTTCCGTCACCATCTACCATAATCCACGTTGCTCCAAGTCGCGCCAGACCCTGGCTCTGTTGCAGGAGCGGGGAATCAAGCCCGACATTGTGCTCTATCTGGAGCAAGTCCCCGATCCAGACCAGTTGGCCAGCCTCTGTCGCCAACTCGGCCTCAGCCCGCGCCAGCTGCTGCGCACCGGCGAGGCGGAATATCGCCAGCTCGACCTCGACGATCCAGCGCTAGACGATAAAGCCATACTGCAAGCCATGGCCGAGCATCCCCGCCTGATCGAGCGTCCCATCGTCGTCAAGGGCAATAAAGCCGTGCTCGGACGTCCGCCAGAAAACGTACTGGAGTTAATCTAGCCTCATGGCCCGCATACTGGTGCTCTACTACAGCCGCTTTGGCGCCACGCGCCAGATGGCAGAACACATCGCCGAGGGCGTCGAGACGGTGCCCGGCTGCGAGGCCATTCTGCGCACGGTGCCCGCTGTGTCGCAGGTTACCGAAGCCATTGAGGCACCGGTACCCGATAGCGGTCCAGCCTATTGCACCTATGATGAACTGGTAGCCTGCGACGCTCTGGTGCTGGGCAGTCCAACGCGCTTTGGCAATATGGCAGCGCCGCTTAAATACTTTCTCGACGGCACCGGATCGCTCTGGATGCAGGGCAAACTGGCCGGCAAACCCGCTGCGGTCTTTACTTCGACCAGCAGCATGCACGGCGGCCAGGAGACCACCTTGTTGAGCATGATGCTGCCGCTGCTGCATCACGGCATGCTCATTACCGGCATCCCCTTCACCCAGCCGGAGATCAACACGACCGGCACGGGTGGCACGCCCTATGGGCCATCACATCTGGCTGGCACCCGCTCCGACCGCCCGCTCTCAACCCAGGAGATCGCGCTGTGTCGCGCTCAGGGTGAACGGATCGCACGGCTGAGCGTGCGCCTGGGGAGCGCATGAACTACCTGTGTCGGGCCAAGTGGGCGCGCCTCACCAGCCTGACGCTGCTGGCCGCACTCGTGCTTTACCTGACCTGGCATCAATTCAATCAGGGCCAGGATGCCTGGTTTCGCTGGTCGGTCAGCGTAGTACCGCTGCTGGGGTTTTTCCCCGGTCTGATCAAAGCACAGTTTCGCACCGGGTCCTGGCTGTGTTTTTTGCTGCTGCTGTATTTTTCCGGCTTCACTCTCGCCGCTGGCATGCCCGGTAATACCCTGGGTGATGCACTGGCCATCGGCTTGACAGTCAGTCTATTTATCAGCGCCATGCTGTTCTCGCGCTGGCAACAGCGCGCCAATCTGAGCCAAGGAGTTCAGCCCTCATGACGGACCAACGCCACCCCCTGCGACGCTTTTTCAGCGGTCTCGGCCGCATTCTGTCGGTCACCCGGTCCATTATTTCCGGCCTGATCAGCCTGGTCTTCATTCTGGTTTTTCTGGCGCTGTTGGGCAGTCTGATCGGCGAACGCGGCCTCAGCGTGCCGGAACAGGGAGCCCTGCGTCTGGATCTGAATGGCACTCTGGTCGACCAACGCAGTTATGCCGATCCCCTGACCCAATTGATCAACCCCAATGCGCCGGGCGAATTTGTCGTGCGCGAGCTGGAAGCTGCCCTGTTGCATGCTGCCGAAGATGACCGCATACAGGCTGTCTTTCTGCTCCTGCACGACTTCCAGGGCGGTGGTACCAGCAAGATCGACGAACTAGGCGCCGCCCTGCTGCAGTTTCGTGCCAGCGGCAAACCGGTCATCGCGCTGGCCGACAATTACAGCCAGCAACAATATCTGTTCGCCAGTTACGCCTCGGAAATCATTCTGCATCCCATGGGCATGGTGGATGTGCGGGGCTTTGCCGCCTACCAACCCTATCTCGGCGAGGCACTGGAAAAGCTGTCGGTCAACCTGCACGTATTCCGCACCGGGGAATATAAGGATGCCGTGGAACCGCTCATCGCTAGCTCCATGTCCCAAGCCTCGCGCACGCAGAACCAGATGTTGCTGGATGATCTCTGGCAGACCTATGCCGGCGGGGTAAGCGAACGACGTCAGTTGTCCAGAGAACGCTTTGACCGCTACGTCAATCAGCTCGACCAGGTGCTGTTGGAAGCTGCTGGCGACTCGGCTCAGGCAGCGCTCGAGGCTGGCCTGGTCGATCGTGTCATGTCGCGCGACGATTCGCTGGCCTACAGCATCAAGCTGGCCGGTGCCAACCCGGAAGGTGATTTCTACTCCCACATCAACCTTGGTGCCTACTACCAGATCGAAGGCCTTGCTACCCGTCCCGATCGGCGCCCGCAGATTGGCCTGATCGTCGCCAGCGGTACCATTGTCGACGGCAGCCCGGGCGCCGGCGCCATCGGCGGTGATTCGCTGGCTTACCTGCTGCGTCAGACCCGCCTGAACGAGGACCTCGCTGCCCTGGTGTTGCGCGTGGACAGCCCGGGGGGCAGTGCCTTTGCCTCCGAGCTGATCCGCAACGAACTGCAGCTTTTCCAGCGCCAGGGTATCCCGGTAGTGGTCTCCATGGGCTCGGTCGCAGCCTCCGGCGGCTATTGGATTGCCACCGCGTCCGATCATATCGTCGCCACACCGGCCACCATTACCGGCAGCATCGGCGTGTTTTCACTCTTTCCCACCCTGGAAGACAGCCTGGCGCGCATTGGCGTTTACTCTGATGGCGTGCAAACTGCACCTTTCTCCGATGCCATGCAGCTAGATCGGCCACTGAGCGAAGCCGCCAGTCAGGTGATTCAGGCGCGGGTCGACTTTATCTATCGCCAGTTTCTCGATCTGGTATCCGAAGCGCGATCCATTCCCACCGCCGATCTCGAGCCCCTGGCCGGCGGCCGCGTCTGGACCGGGCGCCAGGGTCTGGAATTGGGACTGGTCGACAGCCTCGGCGATCTGGATGATGCCACCCGACGCGCTGCCGAACTGGCCGGCATCACCGACTACCAGGTGCACGAGATTGAACCGCCGCTGAGTTTCGCGGAGCAGCTGACTCGCGTTATCAGTCAGGGTGTGAGCACCCTCGCCTCGGATCGCCCGGCACTGCTTAGCCGTCTGCAGACCTGGCTGGGTACCTCCCTGCCCGCATCGGCACTGAGCTTGAACGATCCGCAGGGTTTGTTCCTCTACTGTGTGCTTTGCACGGCGGGCTCGTCGCTGTGATTCAGCTTTACGGCATCGCCAACTGCGACAAGGTCAAAGCCAGCCGCACCTGGCTGGAGCGCGCCGGTCTGGACTATGCCTTTCACGATTTCCGCCAGCAGGGTCTGGAACGGGCCCAGGCCGAGCGCTGGTACAATGCACTCGGCGATGCTTTGATCAACCGGCGCAGCACGAGCTGGCGCCAGCTCAGCCCCAAGCAGCAGGCCATGCGCGATCGCCAGGCAGTGCTGGAGCTGATCCTGCAGCAGCCGACCCTGATACAACGGCCGGTGCTGGAGCGGGGCGAGCGCCTGCTGATCAATTTTTCGCCGGATCGCTACGCCGAATTTTTTACTAAGGATCTCCCATGACCCAACTATATGCCTACGGGATCGGCACGGGCACCCAGAATGCCCAGGGTAAGTGGCTGGAAGCCTGGTTCCCCCAGCCTTGCCTGCAGCCGGATGCCAAGCTGTCGAGTCTGCTTAGCCAATGGTTGGCGTTGAGCGGCCAGCCCCTCAGTGCAGATCAGGTGGCCAAACTGGCAGACCAACTGGGCGACCACAGCTATCATGCAGAGCGCCAGCTGCTGGAAAACCTGTCCCAGGGCGAGGGTACCTTGGTGCTCAGCATCCTGCCGGAGAATGTCGGACCGACCGATGTGCCTGCGGCCTACCTGAAATTGCAGCTGCTATCGCATCGGCTGGTGCGCCCACACCAGACCGATTTGACCGGCATCTTCGCCTGCCTGCCCAATGTGGCCTGGACTTCCGAGGGTGCCGTCGACCCGACGGAACTGGAGCAGCGCATCATGAACGCCCGTGCCCAGGGTCGCACCCTGGTCGTGCACAGTCTCGACAAGTTTCCGCGCCTCACCGACTATGTCGCTCCCTCGGGTGTGCGTATCGCCGATGCGTCGCGCGTGCGGCTGGGTGCCTATCTGGGTGAGGGCACCACCGTCATGCACGAGGGTTTTATTAACTATAACGCTGGCTGCGAAGGTCCCAACATGGTCGAAGGGCGCATCTCCGCCGGCGTTTTTGTCGGCGCTGGCTCCGACCTCGGCGGCGGCAGTTCCACCATGGGTACCCTGTCAGGGGGCGGCAACATCGTCATCTCGGTGGGCCGGGAATGCCTGCTTGGTGCCAACGCCGGCCTGGGCATTCCTCTGGGCGACCGCTGCACCGTTGAAGCCGGCCTCTATATCACGGCCGGCACCAAGGTGCGTTTACTGGACGATAGCGGTCAGGAGGTGGGTATCGTCAAAGCCGGCAGCCTGGCCGGCGAAAGCGGGCTACTGTTCCGCCGCAACTCCCTCACCGGAGCGGTGGAGTGTCTGGCCAATCGCAGTGCAATCGAGCTTAACCACGCCCTGCACGCGCACAACTAACCTGGGGGCTCGACGCCCCGATTCCTTTCCTGGAGAACTCGAACCTGAACATGCACACGAGTGAATTCGAACTGGTCCGCCGCCACCCCATCCCGGCGCTCAATCTGGAGGTGGAGGAGTATCGACACGGCCCAACCGGCGCACAGCATGTGCACCTGGCCTGCGACAATCAGGAGAATGTCTTCCTCGTCGCCCTGCGCACGGTGCCCGAGGACTCCCGCGGCGTGGCTCACATTCTGGAGCACACGGCCCTATGCGGCAGCGAACGCTACCCGGTACGTGATCCCTTCTTCATGATGACCCGGCGTTCGCTCAATACCTTCATGAACGCCTTTACCAGCTCGGACTGGACTGCCTATCCCTTCGCCAGCCAGAGCCGCAAGGACTACTTCAACCTGCTCGACGTCTACCTCGATGCCGTGTTTTTCCCGCGCCTCGACGAACTGGATTTCGCTCAGGAAGGTCATCGCCTGGAATTCAGCGAACCGGGTAACGCGCTGTCGGCACTCACCATCAAGGGCATCGTCTACAACGAAATGAAGGGCGCTATGAGCTCGCCGGTGTCGCAGCTCTGGCACAAGCTCTGCGAGTATCTCTACCCGACCACCACCTATCACCACAACTCGGGCGGCGACCCCGAGCAGATACCGCTGCTGACCTATGCTGATCTGCGCAACTTCCATCGCACGCACTACCATCCCAGCAACGCAATCTTCATGACCTTTGGCGATATCAGCGCGGCTGAGGTGCAGGCGCGCATCGAGGCTCAGTCGCTGCGCAAGTTCTCGCGGCTGGACAAGAAGATTGCAGTGCCTCTCGAGCAGCGCTATCGCGAGCCGCTATACGCCGAAGCCTTTTATCCCGCAGACCCGGCCGAGCCAATTGACGACAAAACCCACGTGGTGCTCGGCTGGTTGCTGGGCGACAGCACCGACCTGGCCAATGTGATGGAAGCTCAGTTGCTGACTGCGGTGCTGCTGGAAAACAGCGCGTCTCCCCTGCAACTGGCTCTGGAAACCAGCACCTTGGGCAAGGCGCCTTCCCCGCTCTGCGGCCTGGATGATTCCCAGCGCGAGCTGGCTTTCGTGTGCGGCCTCGAGGGTTGCGACCAGGCCGGGGGCGACGCCGTAGAAGCCCTGATCATGGATACGCTGAGACAGGTGGCGGAACAGGGTTTGCCACAGGAGGACATCGAAGCGTGCCTGCACCAGCTGGAAATCCAGCAGCGCGAAATTACCGGCGACGGCATGCCTTATGGCCTGCAACTCATGATGGCAGCGCTGAACAGCGCCACTCATCGCGGCGACCCGGCCGCCCTTCTCGATCTCGAGCCGGTGATCAAGCACATGCTTCAGGCCATACAGTGACAGGACTAAATTCATCAGCTGGCACGAAAGTTCA
>JAYQPQ010000073.1:0-7312 GCA_038145405.1 Porticoccaceae bacterium
GAACATGGCCGGGTAATCCGGGTAGCAGCGCGCGGCAGTGACGCCCAGGTTCAAACCCGATTGACGACTGCGTTCCGGGTCGGACGAGAAGGCGCCGCAGACCAGTTCAAAGCGGTCATCGAGTCGCGCCGCCATGCGGTGCACGGCGCCAATAAAGGCACCCTCACCTCCCCCTACCATGCCGTATCGAATGCGCGCGGACAACTAACCGCTCCCCTGGGCCAGAATCAAACCAGATCGCCGGTCGGTCGCGCTGCGCCCGCTTTGGCTTCGGTGGCCTCCGCACCGCGATCCTCGTCGCGATCCTTGAAGACCAGCGCAAACAGCACCAGCACCACAAAGGCAAACACCGCCGGGAATCCCCAGATTGCCGCCCAATTGTGACCGCCCTCGATGACATTGGCGTCGTAGAGCTTGCCGGCTACCCAGTAACCAATCAGCATGCCCAGACCGTAGGTAGCCAGGGTAATTAGCCCCTGTGCCGAGCTCTTGTAGTGCTCGCCAGCTTTGCGATCGGTGAAAATCTGACCAGAGACAAAGAAAAAGTCGTAGCACACACCGTGCAGCGCGATGCCCGTAATCAGCAGCACCATAGAGCCGTCGTCACCGGCGGCGAATGCCAGATAGCGCAGTGCCCAGGCCGCCATGCCCACCAGCAGCGTAATTTTCATGCCGAAGCGCAAGATAAAGACTGGCAGCAGCAGCATGAACAATACTTCCGACATCTGACCGATGGTCATGATGCCGGTGGCGTTGGGTACGCCGATTTCCACCAGGAAGGGGTTGGCGAACTGGTAGTAGAACGCCAGGGGAATGCAGATCAGGACGGAGGCGATAAAAAACACCAGGTAGCTGCGGTCCTTGAGAATCTTCAGGGCGTCCAGACCCAGGATCTGGGCTAGCGACGCGGTGTCGCCAGCGCGACGCACGGGCGGCGTGGCCGGCAGGGTGAAGCTGAACACACCCAACGCCAGCGATGCGGCTGCCGTCATCAGGAAGGTGTTGCGTAGCAGGCCGGACTGCACCGATTCCGCCGCATCCCAGGAAAATACGAAGCTGATCACCAGGCCGGCAATAATCCAACCAATGGTGCCCCACACGCGAATCTGGCCGAACTGGCGTGCCGGATCGCTTAGTTGGCGCAGCGATACCGAGTTCACCAGCGCCAGCGTCGGCATATAGATGATCATGTAGCCCAGCACCAGCGGATAGAAGGCGGAAAAATCTGCCGCGTTGGCCATCAGATACATCAGCGCGGCGCCGAGCAGGTGAATCAGACCCAGGATGCGCTCGGCGTTAAAGTAGCGGTCGGCAATCAGACCAATAATGAAGGGCGCGATGATCGCCCCCCAGGATTGGGTGGAATAGGCCACGCCGATCTGCGCGCCATCGGCCATGAGATTGGTGGCCAGAAAGGTGCCCATGGTGACAAACCATCCGCCCCAGATGAAAAACTCCAGGAACATCATGAGGCTGAGCTGACTGTAGATTGTCTTGTTCATCCGTGTGTCCCCGGTCTATCGATAGAGTGTAAAGGCGTAGAGGCGATCGCCTGCAGCTACCAGCAGATACTGCTGGTCGTCCAGCATGTAGGTCTGCGGTGCGTTGCTGACGTTGCCAAGGCGCGCATGCCAGAGCGGCTCACCGGTGGCTGGATCGCGCGCCACAATGTTGCCACCGCGATCGCCGGAGAACAGCAGGTTGCCGGCGGTATTGAGCACGCCGCTGGCCAGTCCGCCGCCGCTGGCGGGGAACTCGACTTCCCAGGCAGTTGCACCCGTGGCGGGATCAATGGCCTTGAGGAAGGAGGCACCGCCTGTTCTCACCTCGCGTTTGCCGCCCAGGCCCATGGGGCCGCGCGGGTCGAGCTCAGTCAGGTAGTACATGGCCCAGGTCTCATTGACCGGCGTGTAGAAAAGACCGGTCTCCGGGTTGTAGCTGGGCGGCATCCAGTTGGCCGCACCCTGGTTGGCGTTGGATACCAGGGCTCCGCCAACGTGGTTGTCCTTGTCGGGAATGCGCACCGGCTGACCCATGGCATTGAGCTCCTCTTCCGCCCAGTTGGCGGTGTCGGAGAACTTGCTGGTCAGCAGATGTTCGCCCCTGACCCGGTCCACCACAAAGAAGTAGCCGTTGCGCGCTGCCGTCATGGCCACCTTGCGCATCTCACCGTTGAATTCGATATCAGCGAGCACAGGTGTCTGGGCCGAGTCCCAATCGTGGGTGTCGTTGGGCGAGGTCTGGTAGTACCAGGCCATCTCCCCCGTATCCACGTCGATGGCGATCAGCGAACAGGTGAAGAGGGCATCCATGTCGCCGCGCGGACCGGCCACATAGGCCGGTTTGGGCTCGCCCGTGCCAAAGATATAGAGGTTGGTTTCCGGGTCGTAGGAACCCGGCACCCAGGGATTGCCGCCACCGTGGCGGGCCGCGTCCAGGCTGCCCCAGGTTTCCAGGCCCGGATCGCCCTCGTTCATGGGCACGGTATAAAAGCGCCACTGCAGCTCGCCGGTGACCGGATCGAAGGACTGCAGGAATCCGGGCGCGTCAAAGTCATTCCCGGTGCCCACAATCACGTGGTCGCCGACCACAACGGGAGCGGTAGTGGAAAAATATTTTTCATCGAAGCTGGCGATCTCGGTGTGCCAAAGCTCCTCGCCAGTTTTGGCATTCAGGGCAATCAGGTAGTTGTCGGGCGTCTCCAGATACAGGGTGTCGTGCCACATGCCCATGCCGCGATTGCCGATGTGCGTGCCGCCGATGGACTTCCAGAAGTACTGCCAAAGCACGGTGCCATCGCGGGCGTCGACCGCCCAGGCATTGTCCGGTGCAGAGACATAGAGCACGCCATCTACCATCAGGATGGATCCCTTCACGTTGGTGCCGGGGCCAGCGAAAGCTACACCGTCACCATAGCCTCCGGTAAAGGCAGGTCGTCCCTGCGGGCCGGAAACCAACGGCGTGACCCAGGCCAGGGTCAGATTGCGCACGTTGGACTGGTTAATCTGGTCCAGGCCGCTGTACCGCTGTCCGCTGTAGTCGCCGGAATAAGTCGGCCAGGAATCCGGCGACGGATTCAGAATGCTGGACGGATCGAGGCCGGTCTGAGCCTGAAGATTGAGTGTTACGGCAGACAGCAGGATGACCAGGCTAAAAATACGCAAGTTGGGATTTGTCATTGTTCCGTTCATCCTTCTTATTCTTCCAGGTTGACCAGGTAGGCTGTGACATTGTGAATATCGGCGTCGGAGTAGACCTCCAACAAATCCACGTGGGGCTGGAGCGGATCGGTGATCTCGACCTGCGCTACCTGGGTTCTGCGGTTGAAAGTCTGTCGACTGCCGTCGGCCTTATTGATGCTGACGCGAAATTCGTCGACCGCATCCAGCTCGCCAACAAAGACGCTGCCGTCCCGGAGGCGAACTGTGGCCATGGTGGGCGAGGGCGATCCAGGCATAATCCAATGGGTCTGCAGATCGAGCGGATCGGGGAAGCGGGCGGTCAGGCCCTGCAAATCGTCGCGCAGAGAGTGGCACTGGGCACAAACCTGGTTGAAGTAGGCACGCCCGGCTTCAGCGTTGCCCACCACGATGGATTCCGGGACCAGGCGTGATGGATCCCTGCTTTCAAGTTCAAAGCTGTGCAGAAACTCGGCGATATCGGCAATTTGCGCGTCGCTGAGACTGAAGCCAAGCATGGTCGTGTTGGGCCGTCCCTCGCGAATGACCGGTCCGATGAGTTCGCCTTTCTGGTCGCGCTGCACCAGTTGGGAGCGCAGCAGACTGGGCCCACCATTGCCACCGCGAGTATCGGCACCGTGGCAGAAAGCACAGGCGTAGCCTTCGTACAGGTCTTTGCCACGGGCAACGGCCTCGGCATCCACTGCGCGCTGCGGGTACGCCGGTGTGCGCTGAGCCTGGGCTTGGGATACGGCTATGAAACCCAGACAGAGAATCAAGGCCACAACCGCGAACGGAAGGTTGGAAGAGTTTCCTCTAAGCATGTGAAAGCGTCCTTTGTCGTTATTCTGGATGGAGAATCCGGACTGCGCTAAGCGGACGAACAATCAGCTGGCGACCGATCACTGCCGGCTGATGGTGTTGTCTTATTCTCCCCTCTATACTCCCAATGTATACGAGATCAGGGGGGTATGAAAATGATGAGCCGAAAAACACTTTCCAGACGCCGCTTTCTCGGCGGGCTGGCCACTTCGGTCGCCGGACTCTCTAGCGCCGGCCTCGCACCGCTGGGCGTGGCGCAAATGGCTGGCGGCAAGCCCAATTCGCTCATGCGTGGCGTGCAAATTGGCACCATCACCTACTCCTACCGCAGCATGCCGGACCAGAGCGCCGAAGCCATACTGGGCTATGTGCTGGATTCGGGTATCAATGCCATTGAGCTGATGGGCGAACCCGCTGAAGCCTACGCCGGCGCACCTGTCAGTCCGCTGGGCGCTGCCGAGCGAGGCCTATTGCGGCGAGCGCGCCAGCCGGAAAGCCTGACTGAGGATGAACGTCGGCAGATCAATGAAATACAGGCGGCACAAGACGCTTTCACGGCCGAACTCGCCAACTGGCGCGCCACAGTTTCCATGGACAAGTTTGTCGAACTGAAACAGCTCTATGCAAGCATGGGTGTGGGCATTTACGCCTGGAAACCGAGCGTGTTTGGCGCCGGCAATACCGATGCGGAAGTGTCCTACGGCTTCCGCGTGGCCAAGGCCTTCGGTGCCTCGCATTGCACGCTGGAGCTACCCACCGATCCAGCGCAGAGCCTGCGTCTGGGTCGTTTGGCTGAGCAGCACGGTGTTTTCATTGCCTACCATACCCATCAGCAAGGCTCGATGACGGCTTTCGATACGGCTTTCGCGCAATCGGATTACAACCGCAGCAACGTGGATCTCGGGCACTTTGTGGCCGGCGATGCCGGACATAACCCGATCGACTTCCTGCACAAATATCACGAAAAAATTGCCAGCGCCCACCTCAAGGATCGCCAAACTCAGGCCAATGGTGCCGGCAATCTTCTTTGGGGAACCGGCGATACGCCACTGGTGGAAATTTTGCGTCTGACGCGCGATTCCGGCTGGACCTTCCCACTCACCGTAGAGCTGGAATACCAGGTGCCGGAGGGCTCGGATGCGGTGCGCGAAGTGCGCCGCTGCGTGGATTTCTGTCGCAACGCTCTGGAGTCCTGATCCGCCAGGAAGTCGTTCTGCTCGCCCTGACTGAGGCTGCGCAAGTTCTGCTATGAGTCATCGTGTCGTAATGGATATCGGCGGAACCAACCTCCGCCTGGCGCAGCTCGACGAGGTCGGCGGGCTCACCCGGATTGAGAGCTGGCCCTGTTCGCGCTTCTCTGGACCTGCCGAAGCCCTGGCGGCCTACTTTCAGCAGCATGCTTTGCACGACGTGCGCCTCTGTCTGGCGGTGGCGTCCCCGGTGGAAGTCGACCCCATTCTGATGACCAACCTGCACTGGCAATTTTCCCGCCAGGATCTGGTGCGGTCGCTCGATCTGGCCCAGTTGCTTGTGATCAACGACTACCACGCTATGGGGCTGGCGGTAACGGCGCTTGCCGATGGCAGCCTGGTGCAAATCGGTGGCGGTCAACCCGACCTGGGCAAGCCTGCCCTCGTATGCGGACCCGGTACGGGCCTCGGCGTCAGCACCCTGGTTCCGGTTGGCGACAGCTGGTTGGTATTGCCGGGTGAAGGGGGGCATGTAGATTTCGCTCCCACCAATGAAACCGAGCAGCAAATCTGGAACTGGTTTCATGCGCGTTTTGGTCACGTCTCGGCCGAGCGCGTTCTGTCCGGTTCGGGGTTGGAGAATCTCTATCTGGCGATCAGCGAACTGCAGGGACAGCCGACGCTGTCTAAGTTGACCGCCTCGGAAATCACCGTTCGCGCACTGACCGGGCAATCGGAAATATGTGTGGCGGCCCTCTCCCAGTTCTGCGCCAGCCTCGGTGCCTTCTGTGGCAATCTCGCATTACAGTTGGCGGCCTTTGGCGGTATCTATGTCACCGGCGGTATGGTGCCGCGCTTTGTCGACTTTTTGGCGGCGAGCGCCTTTCGTGCCCGCTTTGATGACAAGGGTCGCTACCGAAGTTATAACCAGCGCATTCCCACCTATGTCGTGACCCACCCCTATCCCGGCCTGCTCGGCGCCGCCGAATTTCTGAGCCAGAAACCCGGCCGTCAGCCCTAGGGAACACCCTGCGTAGCGCAGAGTGCGCAGGGCATCTCGCTTTGCGCTGACGCAAAAAAAAGCGGGAGTTGCCTCCCGCTTGACCAAGTTCTTTTTCTTGTCAGGCCGCCACTTATTGGACTGTGGCTGGCATATGCGTTAGTCGCGCGGTCCGACGCGCGGCGGTTCCGGCGGCAACTCAACCGGTGCCGCTTGATGCGTAGCCAGGAATTCCATTCCCGCCGTGTTCAGCGGACGCACCTCCATCGTGTCGCCCCAGTACATTCTGACCTGGTTGTCTGCTGACCAGGCCGGCCAGGGATGTTGATCCGTCGCCGGGCTACCGGTCTCCGCCAGAGCGATCAGGGCATTGGTCATGGCCAGTGACATTTCGCGGTCGTAGGGGGTCCAGTCGCGCGTGATGTTGAACATATTGAAGACATCCTGGGTGCCGAACCAGTAGGGGATGTCTCCCGTGTGATAGGCGCCTACGGTTTCGATGTTCTGGTCGGCAATGTACTGCTGAGCGTCTGCCGAGTAAGGGTGCTTGCGACCGAACTCGGAAATGAAAACGGGCGACTCGTTGTACTCAGCCTGCAGCATGGCGCAATTGCGCGCACTGGCGGCCAGGCGACCATCGGTCGCTGCAGCGCGGGACTGAGCCCAGACATCGGCATCGGAGGTTACCGGATAGAGCGCCAGGAAGTCGTCTGCCGCTGCGCCATACATCTGGTGCGCATAGTTCTCGTACTCGGCCACGGTGGTGGCGCGGGTCAGCGCTGTGTTGGATTCGTGCGCGTTGTAATGGGCAATGACGGGTACATCACTGTTGCCACCGGCCTGCAGAATTTCCATCTGGCTGGCGGGCATGAAGTAGCCATCGATCACTCCGGAAGCACGAAAACCCTGCACGGACACGCCGACCTGGTTTTCCTGCTGAATATCGATAATGCGATCTGCCGGTACATCGCGCATTGCTTTCAGGTTGGCGGCACCGAGGGCTTCCTGCACTTGCAGACCGATGGCCTCGCCGGCTGCCAGGGTGGCGTTGGACCCGCCCCAGGTGCATCCGGAGGAGAGCATGGCTCCGGCGAAAAGCCCTTGCGAGAGTGGGCTAAAGA
>JAYQPQ010000074.1:0-3996 GCA_038145405.1 Porticoccaceae bacterium
GGTCTGCCGCTGATGCGAGCGGTCAGCCCCAGGGTCTGGCTGTCGAGGGCGGCGCCAACGCCGGTCAGCAAGGAGGCTTTGAACTCCACCAGCGGCGGCAGGATGAGCTGGTAGCCCCAGGTTTCGTACGTGTCGAGCAAGGCCCTACGCATGCCTTCCAAGCGGCGCGCATCATCCGGCAGCATCTCTTCGATGCCATCTGGCAAGATCCAGGGATTCGACTGTTCCATTAAAGCCAATAAAGAATAAGTAAACCGGTCAACATGGTGCCCAACCCAATGCCGCGCACCATCCCATCCGGGCTGGCAGCCACACCGCGCAGAACTTCACGCCATTTGGACGGATAGAGAAACGGCAGGACGCCCTCAAAGATGAGCATCAAGGCAAATGCGCGTCCGATCTCAATCCAGAAGTTGTCCAATCGCTGGGCCACCTGCTTTCGGAATTCATGCGCCTTAAATAAAACGCAAAAAAGCCGGGACGGATCTCGTCCCGGCTTTGTGGGATTTTAGCACCTCTTTGCAGCGTGCTAAAGCAATTGCTGTCCTCAGTTCTCGCCGTCTGACGATCGCAGATAGCGGAAGAAATCGGAATCGGGTTCCAGCACCATGAAGTTGCCGGCCGAACCAAAGGCGGCCTCATAGGCGCTGAGGCTGCGCATGAAGTTATAGAACTCCGGATCCTTGTTGTAGGCCGCCGCATAGATAGTGGCTGCCTCGGCGTCACCCGCACCGCGCAATTCTTCCGCCTGACGATAGGCTTCCGCCTCAATCAGGGTGACTTGGCGATCCGCATCGGCGCGAATGCGCTCGGCCTGTTCCTGACCTTCGGAGCGCGCCTGGCGCGCCAGGGCTTCGCGCTCCGCGCGCATACGGGCGTACACGGCATCGCTGATCTCGGCTGGCAGATCGATGCGCTGAATGCGCACATCCAGCACCTCGACGCCCAGCACCTCGCTGAGGGTTTCGTTGAGCTGATTGGTGAGGGTTTCCATCAGCAGATCGCGCTCACCGGAAACCACATCCTGCTGCGAGCGGTTGCCGAACTGGGTACGCAGGCCGTCGTTAATGCGCACAGCCAGGCGATCGCGCGCCGTGTTGACGTTGCCGCCGGTAGCCCGATAGAAGGTACCGGCATCGCTGACGCGAAACTTGGCGTAGGAATCAACGATCAGAACGCGGCCCTGCTCCGTCAGGAAACGATCCGGCTGCGAATCCACGGTCAGCACCCGCGCATCGAATTTGCGCACCGCATCGATCAGGGGAATCTTGAAATGTAAGCCGGGTGGAACGTCTTCTTCCACCATGGCGCCGAAGCGCAGATGCACGGCGCGCTCGATCTCGGTGACGCGGTAAAGGCTCAGGCTACCGACAATCAGCACACCCAGAATCACGGCCAGGGTGACATTGGCTTTATTGCTCATTAGCGGAGACTCCGGATGGTTGTGGTCGCAGGGTTTTGCTGCGTTTGGCCAGGCGCCACATTTTGCGGCGTCGGCGACATCGGCACGGCTGCCCCGCCCTGAATCATGCGATCCAACGGCAGATAGAGCAGGTTATTGCCGCCGTCGGTATCGAGCAGCACCTTTGAGGTATTGCTCAACACGGATTGCATGGCATCCAGATAGAGGCGCTGACGCGTGACTTCCGGTGCCCGGCGGTATTCCACCAACAGCTGGTCAAAGCGGGCCGCTTCACCCTGCGCGCGAGCTACCAGCTGGCCCTGGTAAGCCTGGGCCTCCTCGATCTGGCGCTGGGCACCGCCGCGGGCGACCGGCAACACGCCATTGCGATAGGCTTCAGCTTCGTCGATGAGACGGTCGCGGTCTGCTGCTGCCGCAACCACGTCGTCAAAGGCAGCCGTCACCTGATCTGGTGGGGCGCCGCGCTGCACCGTGACATCAATAATATTGATGCCGCTCTCATAGCTGTCCAGGTAGCGCTGAATGCGCTCGCGCACCGCCAGCCGCAGCACTTCGCGACCATCGGACAGGACTTCATCCAGGGTGCTACTGCCCACCACGTGGCGGATGGCACTGTCGGTAGCCTGTTCGAGGGTGCGCACTGGGTCATTTACCTCGAGCACAAAATCCCCGATGGACTTGATGTTGTACTGCACCGTCACCGGCACCTGAACGATATTCTCATCGCGAGTCAGCATTAGGCCGGTGGAGACGTACTGGCGTTCGCTGGTGACCGCCTCGATGGTCACGGTATCGATCAGCCAAGGCTGCCAGCTCAAACCCTCATTGATAATTTTCTCGAAGTGGCCAAAGCGCAGCACCACGCCTTGTTCCTGGGCATCGACCTTATAAAAACCGTTAAATGCCCAAAACACCAACAGCACCGCCAAAAAGATGTACACCGGTGTCATGCCGCCGCCAGCGCTATCGCTGCCACCGGGTCGACCACCGCCAAAGGCGCCGAACAGCTTTTCTTTCAGCTTGCGCAGCGCCTCGTCCAGATCCGGCGGATTACCGCCGCCCTGGTTGCCACCCCATGGGTCTCGTCCACCCGGGTCGTTCCACGCCATGATTTGTCTCCAGTAATGTCTTGTTTCGTTGCTTAGTGAGACGCTACCGCAACAGGTTGCAGTGCCGCCTCGCCCAGACCTTCCTGGTGCAAGGTGCGCAACCAGTCCGGTCGCTTGATAGAAATCAGTACGTCGCAATTGCCATCGCCATCGTACTGCTGGGTGCGCACGGCAGAAAGCTGATGCAGGCGCGCCAGCAAACGGCCCTGCTTGGGACTGAGTCGATACCAGCCCTCCACCTGATCGTTCTTCAGCATTTCCGCAATGGCCGTCTTCAACAGATCGGTGCCGGCGCCGGTGGCGGCGGACAGCCATACGGCGGCGGGCTTGCCCTGATCGTCGTACTCAACCCGGGGCTCTACGCCTTCGAGTCGGTCGATTTTGTTATACACGCGCAGGCGCGGCAGCTCGGCCGCCTCGATCTCTTCCAAAACCTCTTCGACATGGCGACCCTGCTCGTTCCACTCCGAGTCGCTGACGTCGATGACCTGCAGCAGGAGGTCGGCCTGCGCGGCCTCTTCCAACGTGGCGCGGAAAGCCTCGACCAGGCCGTGCGGCAAGTTGCTGACGAAGCCCACCGTGTCCGCCAGGATGGTGGGCCCCAGAGATTCGATATCCAGTCGACGCATGGTCGGGTCGAGCGTGGCAAACAACTGGTCGCGTACCAGCACGTCGGCACGCGTCAGGGTGTTGAACAGCGTGGATTTACCGGCGTTGGTGTAGCCCACCAGCGACACGGTCGGCAACTCTGCACGTTCGCGGGCGCGTCGACCCTGGGCGCGCTGGCGGCGCACGCGCTCCAGGCGGCGCTGGATGGTGCTAATGCGACCGCGCAGCAAGCGTCGGTCGGTTTCCAACTGGGTTTCACCCGGTCCACGCAAGCCGATACCACCCTTCTGCCGCTCCAGGTGAGTCCAACCCCGCACCAAGCGGGTGGCCATGTGCTGCAACTGGGCGAGTTCGACCTGCAGCTTGCCCTCGTGGGTGCGCGCACGCTGCGCAAAAATATCCAGGATGAGCCCGGTACGGCCGAGCACGCGACACTTGAACTCGCGCTCCAGGTTGCGCTCTTGGCTGGGGGACAAATCGTGATTAAAAATGACCAGCTCGGCACCGGTTGCACCAATGCGTTCGACCAGCTCGGCTACCTTGCCGGCACCGATATAGAATTTGGGATCGGGACGATCGCGACGCAGCCGCAGCAGGTCGATGACCTCTGCACCTGCTGCGCGCGCCAGTTCCTGAAATTCGTCTGGATCATTCTGGGGTTGGGGCGAACTAAAATCGACATGAATCAGGAGTGCCGATTCGCCGCTACCGGGACGCTCGAATAACAAGCTTATCCTCTCAGTACTGATCCTCGGGGGCCGGTTGGGACGAATCGTCGTCCTGGTCCGAGGCATTCAGCGACATTTTTACGGGGCGGCCGGGCACGATCGTCGAAATAGCATGTTTGTAAACGAT
>JAYQPQ010000074.1:4006-7047 GCA_038145405.1 Porticoccaceae bacterium
TTTCAACAGCCCGACAAATTGATCAAAGGATTCCACCTGCCCCTGCAACTTGATGCCGTTGACCAGGTAGATGGATACGGGGGTGTGTTCCTTACGCAGGGCGTTGAGGAAAGGGTCTTGTAAACTTTGCCCTTTTGACATGGGGTAGCTCCTATTGATGATCTAAAAGCCGGGAAACAGGGTCCTGGCGCTCAGCGGCATCAGTTTAATGACGCCTGAACGACATAATGGGGGACATTACAAAAATTTCAAACAGTCTCGAGCCAAATCGGCAGTGTTTCGCCACCCACCCCCGGCTGCCAGGGGGTCCAGCACCTGCAGGTCCGGCCAGCCGTTCAGCCAGGTATTCTGGCGCTTGGCCAATTGGCGGGTGGCGACCAAAATACGCTGGCGCATCTCCTGCGCACTGATCGCGCCGGCGAGAAACTCCCAGGTCTGGCGGTAGCCCACCGAGCGCATGGACGGCAGATTGGGATGCAAATCGCCGCGCTCGAAAAGTAACTGCACTTCCTCTACCAGGCCGGCTTCCAGTATGTGGCCCAGGCGCTGATCCAGGCGCTGGTGCAGCGGCTCACGCCGGGAAGGGATCAGGCCAATCTGCACTGGCAAAACACGGGCATACAGGCCGCCCTGGTTACCCTGGCTGTGCCACTCGGACAGGGGCACACCGGTCAGGCGCCAGACCTCCAGCGCCCGCAGAATTCGAGCGGAATGGTTGGGGTGCAGACGGCCAGCGGTGTCCGGATCGACGCGCTCCAACTCTGCATGCAGTGCCGGCCAGCCCTGTTCTGCTGAGCGCGCTTCCAGTTCTGCACGAAGGCCAGCATCGGCGGCAGGCAGCCGCGACAGCCCATCGCGTAACGCCTTGAAATAAAGCATGGTGCCGCCGACAAATAGCGGCAGCAGGCCGCGCTCGAGCGCCAGATCCAGTTGCTGCTGGGCATCCTTGAGAAAGCGCGCCACCGAATAGGGCTCGGCCGGGTCGCAGATATCGACCAGGGCGTGGGGGTAGCGCGCCAGCGTGTCCCCATCCGGCTTGGCCGTACCAATGTCCATGCCCCGGTAGACGAGTGCGGAATCGACGCTGATGAGGTAGCTGGGCACCTGCTGGGCTATGGCAATAGCCAGATCGGTCTTGCCCGTTCCGGTTGGGCCCATAAGGAAGAGGGCCTTCGGCAGTGCCACGACCTCAGCGCCCGCGCAGGAAAAGCTTGTCCAGATCGGCCAGGCTGATCTGGCGCCAGGTCGGGCGGCCGTGGTTGCACTGGTCGCTGCGCTCCGTGCGCTCCATGTCGCGCAACAACTGATTCATCTCCTCCAGGCTCAGGCGGCGATTGGCGCGCACCGACTGGTGGCAGGCCATATTGCCCATGATTTCCTCAATATGGTTCTCGATGCGCCGCGAATGGCCGTGCTGCTTGATATCGGACAGCACATCGCGCAGCAGGGGTTCGACTTCAGGCTGCTTGAGCAACGCCGGGATGCGCCGCACTGAGAGTTGATCCGGCGCCACGCGATCGATGGAAAAGCCCAGTTGCTCAAAGAGTTCAAGCGTGTCTTCGGCCAGATCGGCCTCGCGCTCGCTGAGGTGAACCACCTCGGGCACCAGCAGGGGCTGCGTGTCCATACTGCCCTTCTGCCAGGCCTGTTTCATGCGCTCGTAGGTGATGCGTTCATGCGCCGCATGCATGTCCACCAGCACCAGGCCGGCGGCGTTCTCGGCCAGGATGTAGATACCGCGCAACTGGGCCAGCGCATAACCCAGGGGCGGCAGGTCTACTGCGACCGGGGTTGGTACCGGCAGGGGATGGCTGCCGGTTTTCGCTGTCGATGGCGGGTAGGCGGGCTGCGGCTCCTGCAGGGGCGGTGCAGCCTGGTCCATTGCCGGCGAAGGCGCGGCACTGAACAAGCGAAAATAATCTTGCACGGCGGTCGGCACCGAGCGGTGCAAGGCCGGGGCTGCCGGACCGCCGCCCGCGGGGCGCTTGGCCTGGCCGCCCGGGCGCGTATCGGCTACCACGGCGCCGACCACTGCCTGCACAAAGCTGTGCACCTGGCCGGAATCGCGGAAACGCACTTCGTGCTTGGTCGGGTGGACATTGACGTCCACCGCGTTGGCGGGCACCTCCAGAAAGAGCACCAGAGCCGGGTGGCGCGCCTGATAGAGCACGTCCTGATAGGCCTGACGCACGGCATGGCTGATTACCTTGTCGCGAATCCAGCGGCCGTTCACAAAAACGTACTGCAGGTCCGGCTGGCTGCGCGAAAAAGTCGGCAGTCCAACCCAGCCCTCAAGGCGTAACTCGCCGCGCACCTCCGCTACTGGCAGGGCCTGCTCCATAAATGCGGCGCCGCAGATTTCCGCAACCCGGCGCTCGCGCTCGGCCGCCGTGTGGCAGGCCGGATAGCGCAACAGGGGCTTTTGATTGTTGGTGACGACAAAGCCTACCTCCATGTGCGCCAGCGCAATGCGCTTGACCACGTCGTCGATTCGCAGCAGTTCGGTGCGCTCGGTCTTGAGAAACTTGCGTCGAGCGGGGGTGTTATAAAAAAGGTCGGCCACTTCCACGCTGGTACCGCGCGGATGCGGCGCCGGCTGCAGGCCTTTGTCCGGTCGGTAGCACCAGCCATCCTGCCCGGCCAGCGCCGAAGTCAGCTGAAAGCGCGACACCGAGGCAATGCTGGCGAGTGCCTCGCCGCGGAAGCCCAGGCTGGCAATGGCCTCCAGATCCTCGAGAGTACTGATCTTGCTGGTCGCGTGGCGGGCAACCGCCAATTCCAGTTCATCGCGAGCAATGCCGATGCCGTCATCGCGCACCTGAATCAGTCGGGTGCCCCCCGCTTCAAGACGAATGTCAATCTGGGTGGCGCCGGCATCGATGCTGTTTTCCAGCAATTCCTTGGCCACCGAAGCCGGGCGCTCGACGACCTCGCCAGCGGCGATCTGGTCCGCGAGGCGGGCCGGAAGAATATGGATGGAAGCCACCGCCGAGAATCAGCCGGCGGGGATCGACAGGGTGAGTACCGCCCAGTGGCTTATA
>JAYQPQ010000075.1:0-6864 GCA_038145405.1 Porticoccaceae bacterium
GCACCATGTCGCCAGAATTGACCGGGCCGGCCAAGGCCACCACTGCCTGGATGCGATTGTCATCCGTACCGGTGGTGCCCAGCAAAGCGGCCAACCGGGCGCCGTTGCCAAATCCCATTACCGCAATATTGGCAGGATCAAACTGGTAGGTGTTGGCCTGAGATCGAATCCAGTCAATGGCGGCCCTTGCGTCGGCCAATTGGTCGGCGACGGGTGCAGCGGAGCGGTAATCAATGCTAACCACGGCAACACCGCCATTTCGAATCAAGCCGGGTGCCGGCGTGTCGACCCGGGTCGATCCGGGCGCGTTGTCGCGAATCCAGACGACTACCGGACTGGGCTGCGCTACCGGATCCATGCGATAGATGTCCAGCAGCAGCGGCTGCCCGCCACCGCGGCTGAATTCGATATTGTGTTCAATCTGCAGGCTGGCGCCAGGCACATTGCGCCCCTCATTGGCGGCTGACTGAGCCAATGCCTGATTAGTAACCAACAACGCCAGCAGGACCAGCGCAGGTCTTTTCCAATTTGCCTTCATGACGAAATCCCTCTTTTGGAAGGAGCGAGGATCTTCGGCCCCCGCTTTATTGTTTTGCTTGCCGATGGCTGGAAAGCTCCGCCGAGTATACGCCTGCTATGCTGCTGTGACAGCCGGAGCAAAGAGAGTTCACCGCTTAGTGTTTTCGGGCGAAAGAATATGCGAAATGGTGATTTAACTTGGCGCAATCTGGGCGTTAGGATGTTCGGCCACGCAAAGATCAAACCGATTAAAAGGAGAACTGACATGGCGTTGCGTATCAATAGCACGGCTCCGGATTTCGTTGCCCAGACCACTCAGGGCGAAATCCAGTTCCACAACTGGATTGGCGATTCCTGGGCCATCCTCTTCTCCCACCCCAAGGATTTCACTCCGGTGTGCACCACGGAGCTGGGCTATATGGCGCGACTCAAGCCCGAGTTCGACAAGCGCAATACCAAAATCATCGGCCTGTCGGTCGACCCGGTGGACAATCACGAGAAGTGGGCCAAGGACATTGAGGAGACCCAGGGCACCGCCCCCAATTATCCCATGATTGGCGATACCGATCTGAATGTGGCCAAACTCTACGACATGCTGCCGGAAGACGAAGCCGGCTCGGCCCAGGGACGTACCGCCGCCGACAATGCGACGGTGCGCGCTGTCTTTATTATCGGGCCGGATAAGAAGATCAAGGCGCAACTGATCTATCCCATGACCAGCGGTCGCAACTTTGATGAAATTCTGCGCCTGCTGGATTCCATCCAGCTGACCAGTAAGCACACCGTGGCCACACCGGTGAACTGGAAGTACGGTGAGGATGTGATTATTCCGCCCTCGGTGAGCGACGAGCAGGCCAGCCAGAAATACCCAGCCGGCTGGAAGACGCTGAAACCCTACTTGCGCATCGTTAAACAGCCGGGCTAGTAAGCATCAGTGCATAAAAAAGGGCGGCTCTGGGGCCGCCCTAGTCATTTTGCCCTCGGGCAATCAGAACATATCAACCACTTCCATATAGGCACGCGAGCAGGCACGCACAATATTGATATATCGCTCTGTGCGCTCGGCGCCGTATAGCAGCGGGTTGACCGCCGGCGGATAGTTGTTGTGCACATAGGCGGTGCGGGCCAGCAGGTTCATATTGGTGTTGGGGTGGGTCTGCATGACCGATTCCACGCCGCGTGCAATGCCGATATCCCAAATGTGCTCGTAACCACCGATAAAGGCATTGACGTTGTCAAAGGCGTTGCCAGCAGTGATCAGCAGTATGGGGTGTTCTGTGCCCTGATACTTGACCGGTACGATCATGCCCAGGGAACCCGGCGTGTGGCCAGTCATCTGGTACAGGGTCGCGGTGACATCGCCGACGCTCAGCTCCATGCCATCGGTGGCATCGATATCGCGCGTCATGGGCTCGGGGTCGTCCATGCGCGCCACGCGCTCGGGATCATTATACTGGCGCAAATAGAGCTCCCAATCGGCCCAGTGCATCACCGCCTGGGCACCACTCAAGCGCTGCAGATAGGGGCCGCCGCCGGTATGGTCGCCGTGGTAGTGGCCGAACACAAGGTAACGGATCATGGTGGGATCGAGACCGGCTTCTTCCATAGCGGGCACAATGATGTCGCGCGCGTCAGCCATATTGTTCATGGCGTCGTAGACGATATAGCCTTCGTCGGAAGTAACCACCCAAATGCCGATGTAGTTATTGCCGATCCAGTAGAAGTTGTCGAACAGGCGATGCACGCCTACAGTCGCCGAACGCTCACCGTAGGGAAAGGCTTCCAGCTGCGGCATGCTCGCCGGCAGATATTCGGGTGCCGTACCCATCAGGGCGCGGTCCTGATTGCTCACCCCGCGTGAGGGCTGGCAGAAAATGCCGGCATCAAAGATCAGGTCCGGATCATCGCCAGCGATGGCGTATGCCTCAGCGACCCAGCGCTGGGCATTGGGATCGGTGTCCCAGGCCTCCTGGGTGTTGCGGCTGGCCATGCTGTTCCCGCCACCACCACCGCCAGCGGCGGGTGCGGTTTGGGCAACTTCCTGGACGACTTCCTCTTCAGAACCGCCCTGGGTCGCCAGGATCAAGACAGCAGCAATGGCTGCGCCGACTACCCCTGCCATTAGTGTTTTAAGCATTGCTGCTTCCCTCTCTTTTGTTATAGGAACGCCGAGAATAAACACCATGTCTTATACAAACAAGCACCGCGTTTCATTGGAGGATAAAAAAAGGCACCTGTTGCCAGGTGCCTTTTCGCGTCAAAAATGCCGATCTCCGACTAGAGCATGCCGACGACTGAAATATAGGCGCGCGAACAGGCACGCACGATATTCAGATACTTCTCGGTACGCTCCGGCCCATAAAGCAGCGGGTTAACTGCCGGCGGATAGTTGTTATGCACATAGGTGGTGCGAGCCAGCAAGTTCATGTTGGTGTTGGGATGCGACTGCATCACCGACTCCACACCGCGCGCAATGCCGATGTCCCAGATATGCTCGTAACCGCCGATGAAGGCATTGACGTTATTGAAGGCGTTACCGGCGGTAATCAGCAGGATGGGGTGCTCTTCACCCTGATATTTGACCGGCACGATCATGGCCAGGGAGCCCGGCGTGTGGCCGGTCATTTGGTAGAGGGTGGCGGTGACATCACCCACGGTGATTTGCTGGCCGTCCTGTGCATCAATATCGCGGGTCATCGGAGTCATGTCGTCGAAACGGCGGAAGGAACCCGTCATCTCCTCCTTGCCAATTTCGCGCAGATAAAGTTCCCAATCGGCCCAATGCATGATGGCCTGGGCACCGCTGAGCTCCTGCAGGTAGTGACCGCCGCCAGTGTGGTCGCCGTGGTAGTGACCGAACACCAGGTACTTGATCTGGGTAGGATCGAGGCCGACGGATTCCATGGCCGGCACAATGATGTCGCGCGCATCGGCGGCGCTGTTCATGGCGTCATAGACGATATAGCCGTCATCCGAGGTGACAACCCAAATACCGATGCCGGTGTTGCCGATCCAGTAGAAATTGTCGAACAGGCGCTGCACACCCACCACCTGATCACCCTCTGCCGGCATGGCGAAGGGCTCAAGTTGCGGCATGCTGACCGGCAGAAACTCGGGTGCCGTACCGATGGTGGCGCGGTCTTCGTTGCTCACCCCGCGCGAGGGCTGACAGAATATCCCGGCATCGAAGATCAGGTCGGGATCATCCCCGGCTATAGCGTAAGCTTCGGCGACCCAGCGCTGGGCTTCGGGGTTGGTATCCCAGGCCTCCTGGGTATTACGGCTGGCCATGCTGTTCCCGCCACCGCCACCACCTCCGCCAGCGGCGGGCGAGGTCTGAGCAACTTGCTGAACCAATTCCTCTTCGGAACCACCCTGGGTTGCCAGGATCAAGACAGCAGCAACGGCTGCCCCTACTACCCCTGCAATTAATGTTTTAAGCATGGCTGCTACCCTCTCTTTTGTTATAGGAGCGCCGAGAATAATCACCCGGCCTTATACAAACAAGCGACTCGGCCCATCTGCCCATAAAAAAAGGCACCTGTTGCCAGGTGCCTTCTTCCATCAGTTGTGCCAAAAGAACCTACAGCATATCGACAGCGGCAATCCAGGCACGCGAACAGGCACGCACAATATTCAGATATTTCTCGGTGCGCTCCGCGCCGTAAAGCAGCGGGTTGACCGCCGGCGGGTAGTTCTCGTGCTCGTAGGTGGTGCGCGCCAGCAAGTTCATATTGGTGTTGGGGTGCGACTGCATCACCGATTCCACACCACGCTCGATGGCGATATCCCAGATATGCTCATAGCCGCCAATGAAGGCATTGATATTGGTGAAGTGGTTACCGGCCGTGACCAGCAGAATGGGGTGTTCCTCACCCTGATACTTCACCGGCACGATCATGGCCAGGGAACCCGGGGTATGGCCGGTCATCTGATAGATATTAGCAGTGACATCGCCGACCGTGATGGCCATACCATCTTCGGCGTCGATATCGCGCGTCATGGGCTTCAGGTCCTGCGGCATCGGATTTCCATCACGCACGAAGCCGCCGGTGCCGCCGGGCGCATTGAAGCGTCGCAGGTACAGCTCCCAGTCGGCCCAACCCATGATGGCCTGGGCACCGCTGATTTCCTGGAGATAGGTTCCAGCGCCCACGTGGTCGCCATGGTAGTGACCAAACACCAGATACTTGATCCGGGTCGGATCGAGGCCGATGGACTCCATGGCGGGAATGATGAGTTCGGGGGCATCAGAGGCTCTGTTCATCGCGTCATAAACGATGTAGCCATCGTCCGATGTCACGACCCAGATGCCAATACCGGTGTTGCCGATCCAGTAAAAGTTGTCGAAAAGTCGCTGTACGCCAACGATCTGATCGCCATCATCCGGCATGGGGAAGGGTTCGAGTTGCGGCAGACTGGCAGGCAGGTACTCGGGCGCCGTGCCGATGGTAGCGCGGTTTTCGTTGCTCACTCCACGGGACGGCTGGCAGAAAATGCCGGCGTCAAAAATCAGATCAGGGTCGTCTCCCGCAATTTCGTAGGCCACGGCCTGCCAGGCCATGGTTTCCGGGTCGGCATCCCACATCTCCTGCGTAAGGCCGGATACGGTGCCGCTACCCCCTGGAATAATCGGCGCACTGGCCGCAGGTGCGGGCGCTGCCGCTTCTTCCATTTCCGGCTGGCCCTGAACGACCAGCAGTACAACGGCCATCAGGGCCGCACCGACCGCTCCAGCAATTACTGCTTTCAACATTTTAGTCCCCTTGGCACTGCTGCCCCTCTCTCTGTTTTGCCGGGTGAGAATAGTCATCCCCCCGATTCTGAACAAGTCTTGAACGACTTGTTATAGCGCATCGTATTCAGGTTATAGGAACAACCTGTGGGGGCCGCGTAGGACCCCCAAGGTCATTTGCTTTATTGCGGCGTCCACTGCTCCTCAGGCCCAATGGGCATGCGACGCGGATAGGCATCGACAATATCCACCGGCTCTTCGCCCGGCTTGGGCAGAGCAAAAGCAATCAGCAGCTGGCGGTAGCCCCACTGCGGATTGGTGCGGTAAGCCGCCGTACCCGGACCGCCTGCGGCAATTACGACATACTGGCGACCATCGCGCCCCACATAGGTCATGGGGCCAGCGACACCTGAAGCACTCATTTTGACCTGCCACAGCAAGTCGCCTGTGTTTTGGTCAAAGGCGCGGAAACGCTCGTCTGCCGTTGCGCCGATGAAGAGCAACCCGCTGGCCGTTGCCAGTGAGGGGCCGATATTGGTGGCGCCGATGTCCTTGCCTGCATCGCCGTAATCGTCTTCCAGCGTACCCAGAGGTACACGCCAGCTGATTGCGCCGGTAGCCAGATCGATTCCAAAGAGCTCGCCGTGCGGTGCTGCGATACAGGGGCGACCGAAGCGATCGGCCCAGCGGGTAAAGTTGCCCGAGGTACTCCAGCCTTCGTTATCGTAGGCCGCGCTGCCGCCGAAGCCGCCCCCACCAAAGCCGCCGCCAGCGGAGGGGGTGCTTTGACGCAGGAAGTTATAGACCGGGATATTGGTGGCATTGGTAAAGGCCATACCAGTTTGCGGATTCACCGTCGCGCCACCCCAATTGATGGCACCCGAGCTACCTGGCAGGAAGATGGTCGTGCCGGTGGGGAAGCCCGGCGTGAAGGGGCCGGCATTCTGCATTTGCAGCTCATCCCACTGTGCCTGGCATTCCGCCGTGGATTGCGGGTCGATGGTGGTGATCTGTTCGCGCGTCACGCTCATCACGCCCAGTGGCGGCGGTGCAATGGTAAAGGGCTGGGTCGGTGAATAAGGTTCATTGGGCACCTGGCTGGGCGCGACTTCACGCTCCTCATAGCCGTGCAGCGGCTCGCCGGTCTCGGCGTCAAAAATCCACATCATGCCCAGCTTGGTAGTCTGCACCACGACCTTTTTGGGCTGACCCTCATAGGTGATCTCCGCCACGCTGGGAGCTGCCATGGAGTCCCAGTCAAAGAGATCGTGGTGATGCGTCTGAAAGCCCCACTTGATCTCGCCCGTGGTGCCGTCCAGCGCCAGGGTTGAGTTGGCCCAGCGGTTATCGCCCGGTCGCCAGATACCGACGTAGTCGGGGCCGGGAGAATCGGTCGGCATATAGATGGTGTCGGTCGCTTCGTCGTAAGACAGCAGACCCCAGGTACCGCCGCCTCCAAGCTCACTGGTATCGCGGCCCCAGTTGGCTACACCTTCTTCTCCCTCGGGAAGCAAACGGGTATGCCAAAGCAGTTCGCCGGTGCGAAGATCAAAGGCACGCACGCCACCGTCGCCGCCCGGCAGGAAGCTGCCGGTGGCGCTAACGATGGT
>JAYQPQ010000076.1:0-6774 GCA_038145405.1 Porticoccaceae bacterium
GCGTTGAGGCGGCGACGCAGGCGGAAAATGCCGGCCGGCAACCAGCGTATCGACGGACACTACCAGTTGCTCGCCCGGCGCCAGGCGCAACACGGCAGCGTCGTCGCCAATGCCCAGTTCGACATCCTCGCGCTGCGGCGGGCGGTCGAAATAACGCCGGATCAGTTCAAATTCGTTCACGAACCGCCAGACACCGCCTTGAACTCAACCGGCCGCGCGCGGGCAGCCAGCTTGTCGAGCACACCATTAATGAAGCGCATGCTCTCTGACGGTCCAAATTTCTTGGCCAGGTTGATGGCCTCATTGATGACCACTTTGAACGGTATATCCAGACGCTCGGTCAGCTCGTAAGTCGCCAGGCGCAAAATGCTGATGGACACCGGATCTAGATCCTTGAGTGGCCGGTCAATCAGATCGACAAACTGGGCATCGATGGCTTCGCTCTGTTTGATAACGGCACGCAGGACTTCCTGAAAATAGTCGACATCCACCCTTTCCATGTCGTTTTCGGCATGGAACTGGGCATCGATTTCAGTTGCGCTGTGGCCCGTCAGGGCCCACTGGTACAGCGCTTGAACCAGCATGTCGCGGGCTCGTCGGCGTTCGCTAATGCCCTTGCTCATGACAGCTCCCGCAACAGGTTGATCATTTCCAGAGCGGTCAGCGCCGCTTCTTCGCCCTTGTTGTTGGCGTCGTCACCGGAACGGGCCACGGCCTGCTCCACATTGTCGACGGTCAGCACGCCGAAGGTGACCGGCACACTGGCATCCAGTTGCACGCGCATCAGGCCATCCATGCAGCCGCGCGAGACGTAGTCAAAATGCGGGGTATCGCCGCGGATCACACAGCCCAGAGCCACCAGGGCATCCGGCTCGCCGCTGTCGAGCAGACGCTGGGCAGCCAGCGGCAGCTCAAAGGCGCCGGGCACGCGCACGATGCGGATATCTGCCTCCTCGACGCCGTTGCGGGTCAGAGCATTCACCGCGCTGCGCAACAGGTTGTCAGTAATAAAGCTGTTCCAGCGGGTTACCAGCACCGCTACGCGGGCGCCGGCTACCTTGGCATCGACTTCAATCAGGCTGGGTCTTGGCATGTATGACTTTTCTCAGGGTCTCAGGAAAATGGATCGGGCTGCAGCGTCTCGACCACTTCCAGGTCGAAACCGGCCAGCCCGGTATATTTGATCGGTGCCCCCATGAGTCGCATCTTGTGGACGCCGAGGTCCCGCAGAATCTGGGCTCCCACACCCACTTCCATGTTCGGCGCTTGATGGTCGGCGTGCGAGAGGATGCCGCGGTCGAAAATGTTTTCCAGATAGGCCTCGACCACGCGCGCCGTAGGAATTGATGAACTGAGGATGACCACGACGCCGCGACCCTCCTTGGCGACGTGCGCCATGGCGCGGTGCAGAGTCCAGATCGGCTGACCTTCGGAACCGGGCTCGATCAGGGCGAGAAAATCGCGCTGCGGCGTCGGCAAGTGGACGCGCGTCAGGCAGGGTTCGCCATTGGCCACCTCGCCTTTCACCAGAGCGTGGTGCACCTGGTTGCGCGCCGTATCCATATAGGTGCGCAACTGAAACTCGCCGAAGGCCGTGTTGACCTCGCGCACCTTGATGCACTCCACTGTGGTTTCGTTGGCCAAGCGGTAGTGGATCAGGTCTTCGATAGTGCCGATCTTTAATCCATGGGTGTGAGCAAAGGCTTCTAGATCCTTGCGCCGCGCCATGGTGCCGTCTTCGTTCATGATTTCCACAATCACAGCGGCGGCTTCGAGCCCGGCCAGACGGGCCAGATCACAGCCGGCTTCGGTATGCCCGGCGCGGCTCAGCACGCCGCCCGGCTGCGCCATCAGCGGAAAGATATGGCCGGGTTGCACCAGGTCGCGCGGCACCGCCTGGGGTGCCACCGCCGTGCGCACGGTATGCGCACGATCCTGTGCCGAAATGCCGGTGGTAACGCCATGTGCCGCTTCGATCGACAGGGTGAAATTGGTGCCATGGCTGGAACGGTTGGCCTCCACCATCAGCGGCAGGTTGAGTTGCTCGCAGCGCTGACGCGTCAGGGTGAGGCAGATCAGCCCGCGCGCATAGCGCGCCATAAAGTTGATATCCTCGGGACGCACCAGCGAGGCGGCCATCACCAGATCGCCCTCGTTCTCGCGATCCTCGTCATCGACCAAGATGACCATGCGTCCCTGGCGGAGCTCTTCGATCAATTCTTTGGCGCTGTTCTTATGCATCAGCTTTCTTCCCCGCCTTGCAGGCGTTCCAGATAACGGGCCACCAGATCGACCTCGATATTAACGCGCGTGCCGACCTGGCCGTCGGCGAGTGTGGTCTGTGCCAGCGTATGGGGCACGATGGTCAGGTCGAACCGGTTTCCGCTGACGCCGTTAAGGGTCAGGCTGACGCCGTCCACGGCCACCGACCCCTTGAGGGCGAGATAGCGCGACAGCTCGTGAGGTGCCTCGATCACAAAGTGTTCGGCCCGAGCTTGCGACTCGCGCGCGACGATCTCGCCGACGCCGTCCACATGGCCACTGACCAGATGCCCGCCCAGGCGATCGGCTAACCGCAGCGCACGCTCCAGATTCACGCGCTGACCCACCTGCCAGCTGCCGATGGTAGTGCGCTCAAGGGTTTCCACCGACACATCGGCACAGTACCCGCGCTCCAGCCGCTCGACCACCGTCAGGCAGACGCCGCTGGTGGAGATGCTCTCGCCCAACTCGACATTATCCAGTGCGAGGCTGCCGCTATCGATTTCCAGACGCAGGTCGCCACCGACTTTTTCGATCGAGCGCACCCGGCCGACTGCGGTGATAATTCCAGTAAACATCAATCCGTCTCCGCCGTGGCGATAATACGCAAGTCCTGTCCGATCGAGCGCACCTCGCGAATATGTAAAGGCAGCGCTTCGCCCATGTGACTCAGGGGCAATTCAAACAGCGGCTTGCTCAGGCTTCCCATCAACTTGGGTGCCAGGTAAATAATGAGTTCGTCGACTAGACCCTGGCGCACAAAGGCGCCCGCCAGCTCTGGCCCGGCTTCAACCAGGATCTCGTTTATGCCCCGCCCGGCCAGATAGTCGAGCAGAGCGCGCAGATCCACGCGGCCATTCTGTGCCGCGAGCTGCACCAGTTCACCACCTTCCAGGGCTTCAGTGCGCAGCGTATTGGCCACCAGCCAGGGCCCGGGTGTGGTAAAAAAGCGTTCACTCCGATCCAGCCGGAGTTGGCTGTCCAGCACCACGCGCAAGGGCTGGCGGCCGGTCCAGTAACGCCACGGACCCTCGGTGGATTCGGGCCGCACATTTAGTTGCGCCTGGTCCTGGGTGAGGGTTTTCCAGCCAGATACCAAGGCACAACTACGGGCTCGCCACAGGTGTACGTCCTGCCGCGCCTTTGGTCCGGTAATCCAGAAGGCATCGCCGCTTGGCATGGCTGTGCGGCCGTCCAGGCTCATGGCCATTTTCACGCGCACCAGGGGTCGGCCGAGACCATGTCGCAAAACAAAACCAGAATTGAGCTGCCGACACTCGCGCTCCAGCAGCGGACCCTCGACCACAACCCCCGCCTGGCGCAAACGCTCAATGCCAGCTCCTGCGGTACGTGGATCAGGATCTTCGTGACCAAAAACTACGCGGCTAACACCCGCCGCTATCAGCGCCTCCGCACAGGGGCCAGTGCGACCCTGATGATTGCAGGGCTCCAGGGTGACATAACAAGTACTGGCCTGGGCTTTTTCTCCGGCAGCTTGCAGCGCCAGCACTTCGGCGTGGGGCTCACCTGCGTGGCGATGCCAGCCCTCGCCCACCACCTGTCCGTCGCGCACCAGCACGGCGCCCACCCGGGGATTGGGTGTGGTGGTGAAGAGCCCGCGGCGCGCGAGCTGCACCGCCCTGGCCATGAACTGGCCATCCGCTGCCTGGATCATACTCAGGATTTTTCCAGACGATCCAGCTCGTCGCGAAACTCCCGGATATCCTGGAATTGGCGATACACCGAGGCGAAGCGCACATAGGCCACCTGGTCGAGTTGGCGTAGACTCTCCATCACAACTTCGCCGATTTCGCGCGAGGGGATTTCGCGTTCGCCAGTGGCGCGCAGCCGGTGCTTCAGCAAGGTCAGCGCTTCCTCGATGGCCTCGGGACTGACCGGCCGCTTTTCCAGTGCCTTCTTCAGACCGGAGCGCAATTTGTCCTCGTTGAAGGCTTCGCGCGTGCCATCACTTTTCACCACATAGGGCATAATGAGCTCGGCGCTTTCGTAGGTGGTAAAGCGTTCTGCGCACTGTCCGCACTCGCGACGACGTCGAATCTGACCCCCGCCTGCCACCAGACGGGAATCGATGACCTTGGTATCTGTCGCATCGCAAAAGGGGCAATGCATGGGCGTCCACCTATGGTGATTTCGCTAAAATGGCGGGCATTTTACCCCCCTACCCCCTCATTTGCCTAAATCCGCGACCGAAAATATGGATTTTACCGACGAATTTCAGGAACTTAGGCTACCGGCCACCGGCATTGAGCTGGCTGCCTGCCACTGGCACGCGGACGCCGCCGAGCCCTTCTTCATGCTGCACGGGTGGCTGGACAACGCCGCCAGCATGGCACCGCTGGCACAGCGCCTACCCCAGCTGCAGATTTTAGCGCCAGATATGGCGGGACACGGCCGCAGCGATTTCCGCAGTGCCGACGCCAACTACGACCTGACAACCGAGATTCTGGATATCTATCAACTTGCCAACCATCTAGGCTGGGAGAAATTCGGCCTGATCGGCCATTCGCGCGGGGCCATCGTTGCTGCGCTCTTTGCTGGTGCCTTTGCCGAGCGTGTGCATCGGCTGGTGCTCATCGACGGCGGCTCATCGATCGGCTTCAACCTTGAGGATCGGCCGGCGCGGGTGGCACGTTCCATGCGCGAGCAGGTGATTCTTGCGCGCAAGTCCGGCTCCTTGTTTCCGTCGCGGCACGCCGCGCTGAAAGCCAGAACCCAGGGTTACGTTCCTGTCAGTCCGGAAATTGCCGAGCTGCTGGCCTCGCGCTCACTGATCGAGGAGAACCAGGGCTTTCGCTGGCGTGCCGACCAACGTCTCAAGGCGGTATCAGCCAACCCTCTAGACGTCGAGAGCGCCAAGGCGTTCTTTTCGGCGATACGCTGCCCGGTGCTGCAGATTATTGGCGACCGCGGCCTGGTGGTGGAGCGCGGTGGTTTCGGCGGTCCGGTTGAATGCATTGCCGACTTTGAACGGCTAACGCTACCCGGCAATCACCACCTGCACATCACTGAAGCCGAGGCGGTGGCAGATGCCGTTGCCGACTGGCTGCAACGCCACGCGTCGACCTGAACGCAGCCCGATTTTGCCCTACCCATACACCGGGTAGCGGGCACAGATATCCAACACCTTGGCCTTGACCTCAGCGATGGTGGCGTCGGCATTGCCGCGCTCCAGGGCATCCAGCACGTCGCACATCCAGTGCGTCAGCTGGCGACATTCGGCTTCGCCGAAACCGCGCGTGGTCACGGCCGGCGTACCGACACGCAATCCCGAAGTAATAAAGGGCGAACGCGGATCCTTGGGCACGGCGTTCTTGTTCACCGTGATATTGGCCAGGCCGAGGGCTTCGTCGGCATCTTTACCGGTGTAGGGCTTGCCGATCAGATTGACCAGCATGAGGTGGTTCTCTGTGCTACCGGAAACGATGTCGATGCCACGCTCAATAAAGGTGGCCGCCATCACCTTGGCATTGCGGATAACCTGGGCCTGATAGGTCTTGAATTCGGGCTGCAGCGCCTCCTTAAAGGCGACCGCCTTGGCCGCGATCACGTGACATAGCGGGCCGCCCTGGCCGCCGGGGAAAACCGCCGAATTGAATTTCTTCTCCAGCTCTTCATTGGCGCGCGCCAGGATAATACCGCCGCGCGGTCCGCGCAGTGTCTTGTGCGTGGTGGAGGTCACTACATCGGCGACCGCAATGGGATTGGGGTACAACCCGGCTGCAACCAGTCCGGCTACATGGGCCATGTCGACCAGCAAATAGGCGCCTACCTTGTCGGCAATTTCACGGAAACGCTGCCAATCCACCACCTGGCTGTAGGCGGAAAAACCGGCGACCACCATTTTCGGCTTGTGCTCCAGGGCGAGTTGCTCCACCTGGTTGTAGTCAATCAGCCCGGTGGCCGGGTCCAACCCGTACTGCACGGCGTGGTACATCTTGCCGGAAAAATTGGGCTTGGCGCCGTGCGTCAGGTGGCCGCCGTCGGCGAGGCTCATGCCCAGCACGGTGTCGCCGGGGTTGCACAGGGCCTGGTAAACCGCGCTGTTGGCCTGAGAACCGGAGTGCGGCTGCACGTTGGCATAGTCTGCGCCAAACAGCGCCTTGGCGCGCTCGATGGCGAGTTCCTCGGCCTTGTCGACATATTCGCAACCGCCGTAGTAGCGCTTGTGCGGATAGCCCTCCGCGTACTTGTTGGTGAGCACCGTACCCTGGGCTTCCATGACGCGCGGACTGGCATAGTTTTCTGAGGCAATCAGCTCGATATGCTCTTCTTGGCGCACTTCCTCCTGCTGGATGGCAGCGGCGAGATCAGGGTCAAAGGCGGCAATGGTGGCGGTCTTGTCAAACATGCGGCGGATCCTTTGGTGCAGAGGGTCATGGGCGGGAAACGAATTCTCCGGGCCGGCTGGAGACCGGCCCGGGACCCGATTCTGAACGGCCCGGAAAAGGAGCAAATTTTACACCAGTCACCTAGCCCTGAGTCGACTGATCA
>JAYQPQ010000077.1:0-6583 GCA_038145405.1 Porticoccaceae bacterium
GTATACATCCCCGTCATCAGATCCACGATAGGCACACCGACTTTTTGGGGTCCGCCGCCAGGTTTGCCGTCCGCTTCGCCAGTCACGCTCATCAAGCCACCCATGGCCTGAATCATGAAATCGTAGGCTGCCTGGGTGGCGCGCGGTCCACTCTGACCAAAACCAGTGACCGAAGCATAGATCAGCCCCGGGTTTTCGGCTTTGAGGTCATCGTAGGTCAGACCGTACCGCTGTAATGCGCCAACCTTGTAGTTTTCCAGAAGGATGTCGCAGGTGCGGGCCAGCTCGCGGATGATGGCCTGCCCTTCGGGCTTGGAAATATCGACAGTTACGGATCGCTTGCCGCGATTTACGCAGAGAAAGTAGCCCGAATCCCGGGTGTCGACTCCTGACGTATCCTTCAGGAAAGGTGGCCCCCATCCGCGCGTGTCATCGCCAACTTCCGGCCGTTCAATCTTGATTACATCGGCGCCCAGATCGGCAAGAATCTGGCTGGCCCAGGGTCCGGCCATGATGCGGCTAAGATCCAGCACGCGCACGTGGCTCAGCGGACCAGCGCGCGCTGTACTACTCGTCATTCACAATCTCCGTGGCCTTGCTTGATTCGCGCTGACCGAAGTGTCGGTGCCAGGCTTCCAGCGCGGTATAACGGGTTCGCCATGGCAATTGCGCAAATCGAAAATCGAGGTAATCCAGCGCTATGCCGACCGTAATCTGTCCGATGCCATAAGGGTAGTCGCTAAATTGGGCAGCGCGCTGCTCCAGCCAGGCCAGACAGGCCTGGGTTTTTACTGCACAGGTGTCGCTGATTTCCAGCCGGCACTGCTCGGCTGGCACCATGAACTCGCCACGCCAGAATATCAGCGTGTCGAGCAGTCCATCGGCAATGCCGTGCAACTCCAACTCGCGCCAGCGGGCTTCGCCCGTTGGCGGAATGATTCTGCTATCCGAACGCTGGGAAGCCAGATAGTCACAAATGGGATAGGAGCCCGACAGTACGGTGCCGTTGTCAAGTACCAGGACCGGAATGCGCCCCACGGGCGAATCCTTGATGATGTCAGGGTTGGGCCGATTGCGCACGGCCACCGATCGCACCAAATCGAGTTGATCAACAAGCCCAAGCTCATGCGCAACAATCATCACTTTGCGAACGTAGGGTGATCGGGGCGACCAATGCAATTTCATCCGTTTCGACTCGCTAAACCTTGAGTATGGTAACGGCGCAATTGCCGCCCGCTCCGAGCACATGGCCCATGGCGGCTTTTGCTCCAGCGACCTGACGTGCACCCGAGTCGCCGCGTACCTGGGATACCAACTCAACGACCTGCGCAACGTGCGAGGCGCCGACCGGCTCTCCCTTGCTGATCAATCCGCCACTCATATTGACCGGGCTGCGGCCATCGATGTCGGCATGCCCGCCTTCGACAAAGGGCCCGCCCTCTCCCGGTGCGCACAAGCCCAGTTCTTCGTAGATCTCGATCTCACAGAAGGCATCCGTATCCTGAACTTCGAAGCAGCTGATATCTGCCGGGGCCATGCCGGCCTGCTCATAGGCTTTTTGCGCGGTCAACGCCGTAGGGCCAACATTGGCAATGGTGGCGCTCATACTGTCCGCAGGGCAGCGGAAATCTGCAGAGTAACGCGCGATGGTGTGAACGCAGGCAGCAATAGTGACCGGCCGCCCACCGAGCTCCTTCGCCCGTTTTGCCGTGGTAACCACCAGGGCAGCGGCGCCGTCGTTGGCGGCACAGACTTCGAGCAAGCGAATCGGATCACACACCAGCCGCGAATTGAGAATGTCCTCCATGGAAAATTCTTTGCGGTACATGGCGTTGGGGTTGTGCACGCTGTTCTTGTGATTTTTATAGGCCACACGAGCGATCTGCTCATCCGTGGTGCCGAATTCATGCATGTGGCGCATGGCACGCATCGACCAGTAGGCCGGGTTCATGGACATGCCCATCTTGACCTGCCAGGGGCTATAAATCATGGAGGGATCCATAAAGCCGCGCGGCATTTTTTCCACGCCCAGCACCAGCGCGGTGTCGACCTCGCCGGAGCGAATGGCAATTACGGCCTGACGTAGGGCTGCGCCGCCACTGGCACAGGCCGCTTCGATATCGACAATGGGGATATCAGTGCCGCCCAGGCGGCGCAAAATGCGAGCGCCGGAGGTCGCTGGCAAGTACATGCGGGAAAGGTATGCGGTCTGAATGTCAGACCATGCGACACCGGCATCTTCCAGCGCTTGTTTTGCCGCATAGGCACCGATCTCCTCCGGCGTTTTGTCAAAGCGCCCAAAGGGATGAATCCCTGTTCCGAGAATAACAATATCTGAATCTGCCACCTTAACTTCCTACGATGATTTGCGGGCAAAGCGGAAGGCGCGATACGCCTTACCGTCCGCTGCATGGAGAATCCAGGGCTTCAACTGGAGTTTGTCGCCAATGCGAAATGCATCCGTCTCGCCCTCCAGCGGTGCCATGATGCGCACTCCCTCCGCCAACTCGACAAGGCCGAGACCGAAGGGCTGAAAGGGATCCGGACCCAGGTATTCACCTGGCGGCTTGTGCCGCACGACCGTATAGGTCCAGAGCTCGCCTTCACTCGAGAGTTTGATGGACTCGATCTGGTCGCTGCCGCAATTCAGGCAAACCGGATTGGTACCAATGGAGACTTCTTTGCAAGCCAGACACTTGCTGCCAAGCAGCGTTACATCGTCCTTGCCCGCGCCAGTGACCAGTCCTTCCTTTACGGGAAGCAGCTCTGCATTCGATCTGTTTGACATGTCAATTCCTTCCAAATACTCAACACGACGTCCGGCAATTCGTTCTAGCCAGACTTTCAACCTAGTTTTTTGCGGCAGATCCGTGCTGTTTGGTTCCAGCAAAGATGGCCAGCGCACCGATCAGATAGAGGGTGCCGTAGTAGAGCTGCCCCGCGCTGAGCGATCCGGTTACATCCGTTGCCCAACCCACCAGAATCGGGCTGATAAAGCCTGAAATGCCGCCAAAGGTCGTCACCATGGCGATTCCGCCAGCCGTCGCTGACCCAGCGAGAAAACTCGCCGGCATGGACCAGAACGGGCCCGTGGCGCCGAACGCGCCGGCGCAAGCCAGCGTGAGCAGCAGCAATGCCAACCAGGTATTGGACGAGAGGACGGGCAGCAACATCCAGGAAATCCCGCAAATCAGTGCGCAGATGGAGACGTGCAATCGACGCTCCTGTGTTTTGTCCGAATGATGCGCAACCCACTGCTGAACGACCAACGCAAAGAGATAGGGAACCCCCGACAGAAATCCCAGGGTGACGACACTGTCGATGCCGGAGCGTCGCAATATGGTGGGCAACCAGAACGACAAGCCACCAATACCTGAAATCAGCGCGATGGACATAAAGCCGAGGATGTAAATGCGCTTGTCCCTCAGCACATCGACGAAATTGTGGCTGAGCTTGACCTGCTGCACTGAACGTTTTTGTTCGTCCCTGCTCAGGTCCTCGAGGACCAGCTGCTTTTCCCGATCACTTAACCATTTGGCACTAGCCGGCGAATCGGCGAGCCACATTAAGGCCAGCACACCAAGAAGCACGGAGGGTAATCCTTCGATAATAAAGAGCCACTGCCAGCCACGCATGCCGGCAACGCCTTCCATGTGACCCATGATAAGTCCTGAGATTGGCCCCCCGATCAGGCCGGACAGCACAATGGCCGACATGAAATAGGCCGTAATGCGGGCGCGCCTGCTGCTTGGTACCCAATAGGTGATGTACAACAACACGCCGGGGAAAAATCCGGCTTCCGCCGCGCCGAGCAGAAAGCGCATGGCACCGAATTGCGCCGCATTGGTAATGAAGGCAAAGCCGGCGGATATCAGGCCCCACAGGATCATGATGCGGGCGAAGGTCAGCCTGGCGCCGATCTTCTTCAACAGCAGATTGCTGGGAATCTCAAAGGCGCTGTAGCCCAGGTAAAAAAGGCCGGCTCCAAGACCGTAAACCAGCTCGGTAAATCCGAGATCGCCCAGCATCTGAACCCGGGCAAAACCGATATTGGAGCGATCCAGGTAGGCAGCGATGTAGCCGAGAATCAGAAATGGAACAATGCGCAGAATGATTTTGCGGTAGGCCAATTCAATTTCTGCTACCTCTGGCCCCAAATGATTTGTCGTTGTCATGGCTTACCTGTCGGTCTATTTTGTATGTCTGCTCCCCCGTCCCCAGGCAAGCGCATGTTAGCTCGAATTTGTCGGGCTCTGTCGCCGCAGAGCCACTGGAACAGGCTAACTTGCTGATATAGGTCAGTCAACTGACCTTTTTGTTTTTTGAGCCTAAAGGGCTATCATTTTGATGCGGATCAAGCCACCTACACGCTCTGCTCACCGACTGCTCGCGGTGTGTCGACGCAAGAAATCAATCAGGTGAGCATTAAAGGCTTCGTATTGTTCCCAGTATGCCGAGTGACCCGATTCCTGAATCAATACCACCTCGGCGTCAGGCAGATGGCTGGCCAGTTCACGCAGCATGGGCGGCGGCATATACAAATCGGCATCGGCACCGATCAGCAGTGTCGGAATCTGCATGGCTTCGTAAACCGACCAGTGCAGCTGATTCTTTGCCGGGGGGCGCACCAAAGCGTGTGTGGATTGCTCCTGCAGCTCGCGCCAACGCGCCACGCCCTCCGGGTAGGCCGCACGATAGGATGGGCCCAGTTCTTTGAGCCAGTGCGGTAGTGCAACAATCTCTGGTGTACGAATCGTCAGGAACATCGCCTGATAGTCGGGATCGATGGATCCGCCGGTACTGGTCGCGATGGTCATGCTGAGCAGCCGCTCGGGGTAGCTGGCCGCGTAGTCCGGCACGATGAAGCCCCCCGCCGCACTGCCAACTAGATGGAATTTATCCAGGTGCAGATGCGTCACCAGCGCGTGGAGATCATCGACATAGGTACCCAGCGCCTCTTCGGGGCCTGCATCCGACCCAAGAAACCCGCGGCGCGAGTAGGCAATCACACGAAACCCAGCCGCCACCAGAACGGGCTGCTGATAACCCCAGATGGCGGCACTGCCGGTATAGGGGTGCAACAACACCACCGGCTCGCCGCTACCCCCGGTATCCCAGTACCAGAGGTTAACGCCATCGACATTGACATAGCCTTCGACGGCCGGAGCCTGCTGTGGCTCAGGACCCCAGGAGGTCTGACCAGAAACGATTTTCACTGCACCTCCCATATCGGTACCCACCTGCGCCAAGGATGACCCCATGGGTGCTGTTACGAGCAGCCATCCAAGCAGCCACCATCCCGTGTTATTGCCGAGCATCTGCAGTTACCCCCGGGCTAAAGTGAATGTCGCTGGAGAAAATCCAGCAATACCTGATTAAACACATCGGGCTGCTCCCAATGGACCGAATGTCCTGCCTCGGTAAACAGCACCACTTCCGGGTTCGTCCAATAGCTGGCATAGGCCCACAAGCGGGAAGGCGGCATATAGAGATCGGCATCCCCGGTAAACAACAGCGTCGGAATATCGATATTCGCTATCAGCTCCGGGGTCATTTCATTTTCTGCAGGTACGGGTGCGCGCTGCGGTCGGGAAACAGCGTTAAGTGCTTTCCATTCCTCGGCTCCAACCGGATTGGCAGCCCGATAAGCCGGGCTGAGCTCCTTCAGCCAGGCCGGCAGATTAGTAAATTCCGGGGGCATCAAGGTTGGGTCTGATGCGCGGTAGTCAGGATCGCCCGGGCGACCAATGGTGCAACCGCTGACCAGGCTCAACAGCATCTCCGGATAGGAGATGGCAAAGTCCGGCAGGATATCCGAGCCGGCGGCAAATCCTACCAGATGAAACTTCTCCACACCCAGGTGCCGCACCAGTTGATAGAGATCATCCACGCCGGTACCCGGACGGCTCTCATCGTATACGCTCGACTGATAGTGGCCCCGGCGCGAATAGGCGATCACTCGATAGCCCGCCTCGACTAGGACCGGCTGCTGATAGCCCCACACCAGGGCACTGCCACTGGCCGGATGAGCAAAGACTACCGCCTCACCCTCCCCGCCCGTGTCCCAGTACCAGATGTTGGCGCCACCCACATCGAGATAGCCTTTGGTGACCGGCGCCTGCTCTGGAACGCTGTTCCAGGTAGTCTGTGCGGGCATCACCCTGACCTCGGAGGGTGGTATTTGCGCACAGGCCTGAGTCGCCATCAAACCAACTCCCGCCACAAAGTAGATCAGCCTTTGTCTGGTAACTTGCATGCTTCACTTCCCCTCAATCGCACTATCCTGAAACCCCTCAACTGCTATATCTCCGGGAAACTGAAATTGGATAAGCAACTTCAAATAGGCCACCTTTATGTGCTTAAAAGTACGTATTCCTATCCTATATGTTGGCATACGGATTGACAATTGGATCCTGTCGAACAGGAATCGGGGTGTCGTTTTTGTGCAAAATTTTTTCCAAGTCCAGCGAATATCCCGCACAAGGCTAGCTGCTTTATTTGGCGGTGAGGGGTGAATACAGTTTCTTTAGCAAGCAACGCTTGCGCCCGCATGAACGCCCGGAATCCGGGATTCCGGGCCGGT
>JAYQPQ010000078.1:0-6233 GCA_038145405.1 Porticoccaceae bacterium
CCCCCAAGTAAGCTACAAGAGCGAGAACGCCACCAATGGCAATAGCGGATAGCGCCAAAAACACCAGCAAAAACCACTGGCCCGGGCGTTGCGCCCGACGGGGATCCAAAGTTTGCGAAGGAATTGAGGTCATCCGTTTCTTCTTTTCCAAGGGTTTAATAGCCAAAGATGAGGCAATTCTAGCCAAATTCTGCGTCAGAAATGTACCCCAGGTTAAATAATCTGAAGAATCTGGTCGCCCAAACGAATTTTGCTATAGTGAGTCTAACCCTACATTTATTTCATTGGTCGCCACTCCATCATGCTGAAGTTTCAGAAAAAACCGGCGTGCAGCGCGCTGATCGCCCTGCTGTCCCTGGGCTTACCCTTGGGCCTGGTCGCTCAGGAACAATGCCCGACGCCAACCCAGCACTCGGTTACCGAGGCCCAATCCATCGCCTTCAGTTCGCTGCAGGGCCACACCCTACGCGCCATGTTGGACTTACTCGGTCAGGGCCACTATGCCGATGTGGAAATCGACGATAGCTTTTCCGACGCCTGGCTGGCGGAATACCTCGACGCACTAGATCCGGGCAAAAACTACCTGCTGGCCAGCGACGTGCAGGAATTTGAAGCCGCCTATGCCACTCGCCTGGACGATCTGGCCAAACAGGGTGAACTGAGCCCGGCCAAGGCCATTTACGACACCTTCCGCAGCCGCACCCTGACACAGATCGAGGCCAACCTGTCCGACCTACGCAATACCGACCTTGCGTTTGACTACAGCAGCAATGTGGAAATGCCCGTCGATCGCGAGGCCTACACCTGGCCCGCCAGCACCGAGGAATCCGAATTGCGTCGCCAGCAGAGCCTGACTTTGGCCATGCTCAACCTGAAACTCTCCGGCCAGGAAGAGCAGGAATCGCGCGAGGCACTGATCCGCCGCTACGAATCCCAGGTGTCCAACCTCAATCAGCAGGATACGCGCACCGTGGTCGAGTTCTATCTGAACGCCATGGCGCACCTCTTCGATCCGCACACCGATTATTTCTCGCCGCGCGAATCGGAGAATTTCGAAATCAATATGTCGCTCTCGCTGGAAGGCATTGGCGCCGTGCTCGCGCGCGAAGATGAATTCACCCAGGTGATGGAAATTGTCGCCGGCGGCCCGGCCGACCTGCAGGGCGAGCTCAAACCCAACGACCGCATTGTGGCCATTGCCGAAGGCGCCGACTGCCCCTTCCTAGATATTGTCGGCTGGCGTCTGGATGAAGTCGTCGACATGATTCGCGGCCCGGGCGGCACCCAGATTCGCCTGCGCATTATTCCTGCCGAGGCCGATGAACTGAGCGAAGAGCGCCGCGTGGTCACCATCGTGCGCGACCGGGTCAAGCTGGAAGACAACGCCGCCAAGGGCGAAGTGCAGCAATACGAGCAGGATGGCCGCACCTGGCGTGTGGGCGTCATCGACATCCCCTCCTTCTACCTGGATATTCAGGCCATGCGCGAGCGCGACCAGGAATACCGCAGCACCACCCGCGATGTGCTGAATATTCTGCAGGACTTCTCCGAACAGAATGTCGACGGTGTGATTGTCGATTTGCGCGGCAACGGTGGTGGTTCGCTGATGGAAGCCGCCACCCTGGTCGACCTCTTTGTCGATCCGGGCCCGGTTGTGCAGATTCGCGACCACGACGGCAACGTCTACCGCAACAACCGCGCCCGTAACCCGGCCTTCTACAACGGCCCGCTCATGGTGCTCACCGATCGCCTGAGCGCCTCGGCCTCCGAGATCTTTGCCGGCGCCATTCAGGATTATGGCCGCGGCCTAGTGGTAGGCACCCAGACCTTTGGCAAGGGCACGGTGCAATCCGTCTCCAGCCTGCCCGAGGGCGATATCAAGCTGACCGAATCCAAGTTCTACCGCATCACCGGCGCCAGCACCCAGCACCGCGGGGTGATTCCGGATATCGAACTACCCTCCTTCTTTGATATTGAAGACATCGGCGAGAGCGCCTACGACACCGCCTTGCCCTGGGATGAGATTCGCGGTATTCCGCACCGCGTCTACCAGGATTTCTCCCCCTTCCTGGCCCGGTTGCGCGCCAACCACCAAGCGCGCACAGCCAGCGATGCCGACCTGCAGTTCCTGATGGGCAGTCTCGCCTTGAACGAAGAACGTACCGCGCGAGAAACCATCTCGCTAAACGAGCAGTTACGTATCGAAGAGCGCGATTATTTCGAAGCCAAGGAAGAAGAACTGCTCAACCAGTGGAAACTGGCCAAGGGCATTCCCATCGTCGAGGCCGAAAAGCTGGCGTCCATCGACCCGGCCATGGACCAGCAAGCGATTGAAGTCGCCGGCGCCGCCGAAGATGCCGAAGATGCCGAAGATGCCGAAGCTGAAGACTCCCAGGAACCCGACCTGGCGCAATCCCTACTGGATGAAAGCGTGCGGATCTTTGTCGACCTGATGTCCCTGCAGGGCGCCTAGCACTGCGATCCTCACCGTATAATCGAAATATTACTCAATTAAAACAAGGGCGCCGATCGGCGCCCTTGTTCATGTTGGAGTGAGTAATTAACGCCTATTCGCGAGGCCTGAAGTTCTTCTCTTAATATTGGTCTCGCAGTTTAGCTAAGACATGGTCGACTGCCGTTTGCCAATCGGCAGGCGGCACAGCAAAGGCAGCACAAAACGGACCGGAATCAAGCCTCGAATTAGCCGGCCGCCGCGCAGGCGTTGGATAGGCCGTGGTTGGAATGGCGTTGATCTGAGGCACTTTATCGATCATCCCGCGTTCAGCGGCTTGGTTAATGATGGTCGACGCAAATTCAAACCAGCTGCAGTCCGGTGTTCCGGCATAGTGCCACAGCCCCCAGGACAGGTCGTTATTGGCTGCATAGCGATCCACAATGCGTACCAATGCCCTGGCAATATCCCGCGCATAGGTGGGGCACCCCTGCTGATCTGAAACCACCGACAGCGTGTCGCGTTCCATTGCCAACCTGAGAATGGTTTTCAGGAAATTATGGCCGTACTCGCTAAAGACCCAGGCGGTACGAATGACCAGGTGCCGGGGATTATTCGCCATGACCGCGCGCTCACCCTGCAGCTTGGTGTGGCCATAGACGCCCTGGGGATTGGGTAGGTCATGCGTGGTGTAGGGCGAAGCCTTGGTGCCATCAAAAACGTAATCGGTCGACAGATGGATGATAGGTGCACCCTGGGCTGCGGCTGCCCGCGCTAGATGCAGCGGACCCAGTGCATTGACCTGCCCCGCTCGATCCGGTTCGGATTCCGCCTTGTCCACCGCCGTGTAGGCTGCCGCGTTGACCACCAGATTGGGTTGAAATGCTTTTATACGCGCCGCGACCTGCTCGGCTTGATCGACGTCCAGGTCGGCAGAGCCAAGCCCGAGCACGACGTGGTAAGTGGCAGACAGTTCTTCCAGCAGGCAACGGCCTACCTGGCCTGTCCCACCGGTGACCAGGATCTTCATGGGTTTAGTGATTTGAATCGCGGAGCCGCGGCATCTTTATCTGACAGCCGGTAGTCGATGCCAGCGGGCCACTGGATGGCGAGATCCGGATCATTCCAGATGATGGCGCCTTCGTCGGCGGGATCGTAGTACTCGGTGCATTTGTATTCGAAATCCGCCCAGTCGGACAAAACGGCAAAGCCATGGGCGAAACCCGGCGGCACCCAGAACTGGCGTTTGTTGGCCTCGGAAAGTATCACCCCTTCCCACTGCCCATAGGTGGGTGAATTGGGACGAATATCTACCGCCACGTCGAAGACTTCGCCCGTCACAACGCGCACCAGCTTGCCCTGGGGTTTGGTTTTCTGGAAATGCAGGCCGCGCAATACACCCCTGCTGGATCGCGAGTGGTTGTCCTGCACAAAGGGCAGTGTGATACCGGCCAGCTCGGCGTAGCGCTGGGCCTGGAAGGTCTCCAGAAAAAAGCCGCGCTGATCGCCAAATACTTTGGGCTCAATGATTACACAGCCCTGCAGCTTGGTCGGTATCACCTTCATCAGGGTTCCCCGTACAGCTTGAGCAGATACTGACCGTAGCCGGTTTTGCCCAGGCGGCTGGCCTGTTGCAGAAGCGACTCGCGGGAGATCCAACCCTTGTTAAAGGCGATTTCCTCCAGGCAGGCGACTTTCAAACCCTGACGATGCTCGATGGTTTGTACGAACTGGCTGGCTTCCAGCAGGGAGTCGTGGGTGCCGGTGTCGAGCCAGGCAAAGCCGCGTCCGAGAATGGATACATTCAGCTGACCATCCGCCAGGTAGTGGGTGTTGACGTCGGTAATTTCGAGCTCGCCGCGCGGCGAAGGCTTCAGCGCGCGTGCGATTTCGACCACCCGGTTATCATAAAAATACAGGCCAGTGACGGCATAACTAGATTTGGGTTTGGCTGGCTTTTCCTCGATGGATATCGCCTTGCCATTGTCATCGAACTCCACCACGCCGAAACGTTCCGGGTCGTTCACGCGGTAGCCAAATACCGTGGCGCCATCGCGCCGGTCGGTGGCCTGTTTGAGCGCATCAGAGAAATGCTGGCCATAGAAAATATTGTCTCCCAGCACCAGCGCGACCGGCGAAGCGCCAATAAATTCAGCCCCCAGAATAAAGGCCTGTGCCAGGCCGTCGGGGCTGGGCTGCTCGACATAGGAAAGCGCCAGGCCAAACTGGCTGCCATCGCCAAACAGTCGTTGGAAGGCCGGCAGGTCGGTCGGGGTGGAGATAATCAGAATGTCCCGGATCCCAGCCAGCATAAGCACCGACAGGGGATAGTAGATCATGGGTTTGTCGTAGATGGGCAGCAGCTGCTTGGACACACCCTGGGTGATGGGGTGCAGGCGCGTACCTGAGCCGCCCGCCAGAATAATTCCCTTGTAACTTGCCATTATGCGTCCGCTCCAATGCGATTCATCTTGTAGTCGCCCGACAGCACACGTTGCCACCAGGATGGATTGTCCACATACCAGCGCACCGTTTTTTCCAGCCCGGAGGCAAAGGTCTCCTGCGGCGTCCAGCCCAGCTCGCGCTGAATTTTGGAGGCATCGATGGCATAGCGCTTGTCGTGCCCCGGTCGATCCTTGACGAAAGTGATGAGATCTTCATAACGGGCGACACCCGGGGGTTTGGTAGGCGCGATCTGCTCCAGCAAGGCACAGATGGCTTTTACGACATCAATGTTTTTCTGCTCATTGTGGCCGCCGATATTGTACGTCTCCCCTACCCGGCCTCGAGTCAACACCTGATATAGGGCTCGCGCGTGATCTTCAACATAGAGCCAATAGCGGATCTGGCTGCCGTCACCGTAAACGGGCAGCGGCCTGCCATGCACGGCGTTGAGAATGATATGGGGAATGAACTTCTCCGGGTAATGATAGGGCCCGTAGTTATTGGAGCAATTGGTGACCAACGCCGGCAGGCCGAAGGTGCGCTGCCAGGCGCGCACCAGATGGTCGGAACTGGCCTTGCTCGCCGAGTAGGGCGAACTGGGATCGTAGGGCGTGTACTCGGTAAAGAAATCGCCGCTGTCGGCCAGGTCGCCGTAGACCTCGTCGGTGGAGATATGGTGAAAGCGGAAACTGGCTTTGCGGTTCTCCGGCAGGGCACTCCAGTAATGTCGCGCCTCCTGCAGCAAATGGAAGGTGCCCATCACATTGGTTTGCAGAAAGGCCTCGGGACCGTCGATGGAGCGATCGACATGGCTTTCTGCAGCCAGATGCATCACCGCATCGGGATGATACTGCGCGAATACACGACGCAGCTCGGCCGCATCACAGATATCGACCTGCTCAAACTGGTGACGCGAATCCTCGGCAACCGGAGCCAGTGAATCCAGATTGCCGGCATAGGTCAGCTTATCGAGCGTGACTACCGAATGCTCGGTGTTTTGGATCAGGTAGCGAACCAGAGCGCTGCCGATAAAACCGGCGCCGCCGGTGATCAATATTCTTTGCATAACAACTCAAACTTCTAGATGACCAGCCTATTTACATTTTGCTATAAAGACGGACCAGATTTGCAAGTCTAGGAAAACATCAACAAGCAGTCTTACACTTTATTAGGGCACATTCAGATCTTGACAAATTAGACTAAACGATTCTCAACCCTATCAATTAAAGAGAGCAAGTCAACTGGAAACCAGGGCATCGATCAAGATTAAAATTACTTATCTCATGATAATTTTAATTTGGCTGGGCCTTATAGGCTACAAAGCTAAATACCGACT
>JAYQPQ010000079.1:0-634 GCA_038145405.1 Porticoccaceae bacterium
TGATGTGGAATGGGGGGTTTTCAAAACAAAAGCGACCGCCAGCGCTGCACCCCAGTTCACCAGCGACAGAACTTCCTTGATAAAGCCGCGCAGCACGCCAATGAGCGATGAAATCACCAGTAACAGGAGAATGGCGAGGTCGGCACTATTCATGCGCGCTCTGGGAGCCCCTTTGCAGGTCGCCATTGTAACAAAGCTGGCAAGTGAATCAGGGTGAAAAATCCATCAGCAGTGGGCGGTTAAGCCCCATTTCCTGAATCGCCAGCTGCTCCTGCTCGGCAATGCGCCGATCCAGGTAGGGGCCAACCAGCACGCGGTAGAGCTTCTCCTGGGCGGCAGACTGGGTTTCACGTTGGTAGGCGCGATAGCCGGCCTGCAGCAGTCGAGCCACCACTTCAGTCGCATTGCCGGGGTCGCCAAAGCTGCCAATCTGCAAAACCCAGGCTTGGGGTTCGCCCGCTTCGTTCAGTATTCGGCTGTCCATCGGCTGAGCTCCGGCTTCGCTCTCCTGCGGAATGAATACCTCGTGTTCGAGCGGCGTTGGCGGCAGGTCGTCGGGCACTTCAGGTTCCTGCATCTGCAGGGGCGTTATGCGAATGAGCTGAGTGGGGATTTGCGATTCCCGGTCGATGAC
>JAYQPQ010000079.1:644-6091 GCA_038145405.1 Porticoccaceae bacterium
GTCGATGACTAGATCGCTGCCGGAATCGAAAAAAATTGGTACCAGGATCAGACCCAGGCAGAGGAAAACCAGTGCGCCCAGCAATCGTTCTCGCAAAGCCGGCTTAAGCACAGGATCCTCCGCAATGAGTGGTAAGGAATTCGCCGACAGTATAAAAGGAACCTGTTACTAATGTGGCCATGTCGCCGGGAATTTGCTCCAGCCCGATCTCGCTGATGCTTTCGCTGGTCGCGAGGATCGGCGCCTGGGAAACTCTTGTAACCGCGGCTAATAGCCGCTCTCGCGACGCAGCGCGCGGCGTAGCGGGCTTTACCAGCAGCCAGGCTGCTGCACGGGGCGCCAACGCGGCGACAATACCCTCGACATCCTTGTCGTTCATAACGCCCAGCAAAATCGCCAGGGGTTGCTGTACTTCCGCTCCCAGCATCGAAGCCAGACGCGCCGAGGCCGCCGGGTTGTGCGCCACATCCAGGACAAAATCCCGTCCGCCGATTTTCATCTGCTGAAACCTTCCCGGCAGCGGCACCAGAGCCAGCCGGGCAACGTCCTCTTCGACGAGCTTGCCCGTTAAAAGGAAACAGGTGGCCAATGTAGCGCTGATGGCGCTGGGAGAATTGTGCAAGACTGGCAATGAAAGGCTGCATTCGGCGAAAGAAAAACGCCATTGCGCGCCCTGGGAATCGAGCCGAAAGTCCTTGCCCAGTTGCAGCAGCCTTGCCCCGACAGTCCGCGCTTGACTAGCTACGGATTCGGGCATGTCTGGCGAACAGAAAAGCGCTGCGCGATGCGGGCGAAAGATGCCGGCCTTTTCCCGCCCAATGGACTCCCGATCCGCCCCCAGCCAATCCTGATGATCCAAGTCCACACTGGTGATCACGGCAATGTCCGCATCCAGTATATTTACCGCGTCCAGACGCCCGCCCAGCCCGACCTCCAATAACAGCACATCGGGCGCGCAAGCGCTGAAATAGCTCAGCGCCGCCAGCGTAGTAAACTCAAAATAAGTTAATGCGATTCCTTCTCTTGCATTCTCAACCAATTGAAAATGAAGACAAAGATCTTCATCTGAAATGTCTTTTTCCTGATGGCGAATGCGTTCGTTAAAACGCACCAGATGCGGCGACAGATAGGCACTCACGCGCAATCCCTGGGCTCGCAGCAGGTATTCCAGCAGAAGCAGAGTTGAACCCTTGCCATTGGTACCGGCGACGGTGACAACCCGCGTAGTTGCCGGCAGGGACGGCATGCGCTGCCACACCGCCCTGACGCGCTCCAAACCCAACTCTACGTGGCGGGGATCCATCTGCTCCAGGCGCCCCAACCAAAGGTCGATGCCAGCCATGGTCGCCCTCACCCGATTTGGTCGATGGCGCTCCGGATACCCGAGCAGAATGCTGATAAGGCCGCCTGACGCGCTTGGGGCGAATGGGCGCGCGCCATGATTTCGATCAGCGCGCTGCCCACCACAACGCCTTCAGCTACCCGAGCGACGGCAGCGGCTGCTTCAGGCGATTTGATACCAAAACCGACACAGACCGGCAGATCGGTAAACCGTCGAATCGTTGTTAGACGCTCGATCACTTCATCGATATTCAGTTTGCCCGATCCGGTAGTGCCCTTGAGCGAGACGTAATAGAGGAAACCTGAAGCCAGCTTAGCAATTGCCTTGATGCGCGGCTCGCTGGTTGTAGGCGCCAGCAGAAAGACATTGACCAGCCCCTTGGCGACCAGGGCAGCGTTGAGCTCGTTAGCTTCCTCGGGCGGAATATCCACAGTAAGAACGCCGTCGACACCAGCGTCGGCCGCATGAGCAGCAAAGTTCTCGTAGCCCACCCACTCGATGGGGTTGGCGTAACCCATTAACACAACCGGGGTTTGCGCATCTGTCTTGCGGAAATCACGAACCAGGCGCAGTACGGCTTTGAGGCTGGTATCACTGGCCAGCGCTCGCTCGTGGGCTTTCTGAATCACCGGACCTTCGGCCGAAGGATCAGAAAAAGGCACCCCCAGTTCAATGATGTCAGTGCCCTGCTCCACCAGGCTGTGCATGGCGGCAAGTGTTTCAGCCAGATTGGGATCGCCCGCCACGATATAGTTGACCAATGCCTTGCGTCCGCTGGCTGTCAGTTGCCCAAGCCGTTGTTCAATTCGGTTCATGCCTGGTCCTAAAGCTCGATGCCATCGAGGGTGGCGACGGTCTGAATGTCCTTGTCTCCGCGTCCCGACAGGTTGACCAGAATCATGTCGTCGGCAGGACGCTGGGCGGCCAGTTTCATGGCATAGGCGATGGCATGACTGGATTCCAGCGCAGGAATAATGCCTTCCTTGCGCGTCAGAGTGCGAAATGCCGTCATGGCCTCTTCGTCGGTAACCGCCAGATAATTAACGCGGCCGATGTCTTTCAACCAGGAATGCTCCGGGCCCACGCCGGGATAATCCAGTCCCGCCGACACCGAATGGGTAGCGGAAATCTGACCGTTTTCATCGGCCATCAGATAGGTGCGGTTGCCGTGCAGAATACCGGGGCGACCGGAGCTAAGCGGTGCGGCGTGCTGTCCGGTTTCCAGACCCAGGCCGCCGGCTTCCACGCCGTACATCTCCACCGACTCATCTTCGAGAAAGGGATGAAATAGACCAATGGCATTGGAGCCGCCGCCGACACAGGCCACCAGAGCATCCGGCAGGCGGTTAAAACGTTCCAGGAACTGTTGGCGCGCCTCGCGACCAATCACTGACTGAAAGTCGCGCACTAGCATCGGATAGGGATGCGGGCCAGCAACCGTACCAATAATGTAGAAAGTGTCGTCGACGTTGGTTACCCAATCGCGCAGCGCTTCGTTCAGCGCGTCCTTCAGGGTGCGTGTACCGGAGGTAACCGGCACCACCTCGGCGCCAAGCAGTTTCATGCGGTAGACGTTGGGAGCCTGTCGCTGCACGTCGTCGGCGCCCATATAGACGACACACTTCAAGCCAAGACGGGCGGCAATGGTAGCACTGGCAACACCGTGCTGTCCGGCACCGGTTTCGGCAATGATGCGGGTCTTGCCGCTGTATTTTGCCAATAGTGCCTGGCCAATCGTATTGTTGATCTTGTGTGCGCCGGTGTGATTCAAGTCTTCGCGCTTCAGGAAAATCTTGGCACCGCCCGCTTCCCGGGTCAGGCGTTCGGCAAAGTAGATGGGCGAGGGTCGCCCCACATAGTCGGTGAGATCCGTGTGCAGCTGGTCGAGGAAATCCGGATCGGACTTCAATTCGTTGTACATGCGCTCGAGATCGTCGAGGGCGTGAATCAGGGTTTCGGCAACGTAACGTCCGCCGAATTCGCCGAAACGGCCACGGGCGTCTGGCACCTGCTGGTATATGGATTTGCTCATGAGTCTTCCTGGACGGTCAAATCGGCCGCCCCTAATGCGTCGATAAAGGCGCGCATTTTAGCAGCATCTTTGATGCCTGGCGCCGATTCCACCCCACTGCTGACGTCCACACCATAGGGGCGGCAACGGACAACGGCTCGGCCTACGTTGCCCGGATGCAGGCCGCCAGCCAGCAAATAGGGCTTTTCCAGCTCTGGTATCAACGTCCAGTCAAACTGTCGACCGGTGCCACCTTCGACGCCCTCGACAAAGGTATCCAGCAGTAACCCGCGGGCATCGTCAAAGGCAGTTGCCTGCCGCTTCAACGCCTGGCTGTCGCGTACCCGGATCGCCTTGATCCAGGGTAGGCCGAACTGACTACAAAACGCGGCCTGCTCATCGCCATGGAATTGCAATAACTGCAGCCCAACAGCGGAAATGGCGGTGCGAACCTCGGCGACGGTCGGATTGACGAAAAGACCCACCAATGTGGTCAGAGGAGCGACCCGAGTTGCTAGTGCAGAGGCCTGCTCAAGTCCAATGCAACGCGGGCTGCGCGGGTAAAAGTTCAAGCCGAGCGCATCGGCACCGGCTTCCTGGGCATCGACGACGTCCTGCACTCGGGTCAGGCCGCAAATTTTGACTCGCGTTCGCCTCATGGCGCGGTTCCTGCAATTAGATCGAGAGGCCAGCTGCGCAGCGCCGGCAGGGTGAATTCGGGCGCGTATGATATACCAACCAGGTAGAGGCCGTGCGATGTGGCAGTCGGTGGCGCCAGGCTTCTATCGCGCTTCTCCAGCAGCTCGGCGACATCGGCGGACTTAAGCTCGCCGCGACCAACCGCCAGCAGGGTGCCAACGATATTGCGCACCATGTGGTGCAGAAAGCCACTAGCACGGACATCTAATGCCAGCCAATCGCCCTGCTTGTGCAGTTCGGCCTGGTAGATATGCCGTACCGGCGAGTAAGCCTGACACTGCGCTGCGCGAAAGGCACTGAAGTCGTGCTCGCCGACAAAGTGTTCGAGTCCGTTGCGCATGGCCTGGAAGTCCAGCGTATCGCGGACCCAACTGACCTTGCCAGCGAGCAGAGCTGGCCGCGTGGCACTGTTCGCTATGAGGTAGCAGTAGCGACGGCTGCGCGCTGAAAAGCGGGCGTGAAAACTGGCGGGAACCTGGTCGATCCAGCGCAGCGCTACATCCCTTGGCAAGTTGGCGTTGATGCCGAGCAACCACTGGCGGGGGGTGCGCTGTGCCTGGGTGTCGAAATGGATGACCTGGGCGGTGGCATGCACCCCGGTGTCGGTACGTCCAGCGCAGGCCGTCCGCACTGAATGGTCGGCAACCTTAGTCAGTGCCTGCTCGACGGCCTGTTGTACCGAAGGGGAATGATCCTGATGCTGCCAGCCGCAGTATTGGCTGCCATCGTATTCAAGGATTGCCGCGTAGCGCAGGGTGCCGGGTGGCAGGTCCCGCCCCTGCGGAACCTCGCAACTGCTGCTGTAAACCCAGATCTGCTCCTTCACCGACGACAGATCAGGACAGTTTGCCGAGAAGTTCCTGGGCTTTGGCAACCTGAGTATTGGTACCGCTTGCCGCAACTTCTTTCAGCAGCGTCCTGGCTCCGGTCTCGTCGCCCAAATCCAGGTAGGCTTCGGCCAATTCCAGCTTGGTGGCGCACTCGGCTGCGGAATCCGAGCTATCGCCCTCATCCAGATCGAAGGACAGATCGTCGTCGCCGAAGGGGTCGGCGGTGTTCGATTCAGGCAGTTCGGGCTCATCGCTGGAATCCAGCATGGCGGTGAAGCTGGAGAGATCATCGTCGTCCAAGGAAACCGTCTCTGCAGTGGCATCTTCCGACTGGGCTGGCGTGGCATCGAGATCGAAATCCAGATCGCTATCCGAGCTCAGCTCTACGGCAGGCTCATCCGCTCCAAGGGCGAAATCAGAATCTCCGGTCCCCAGCAGGTCGTCCAAGTCTTCTTCCCCAAGATCGGCAAAAATGGAATCATCGAGATCGTCATCGTTGTCCGGTAATACAGCATCTAAGACGTCCAGGGCCTCATCCGCAGTCTGCTCCGGATTTTGCGGTGCG
>JAYQPQ010000080.1:0-6033 GCA_038145405.1 Porticoccaceae bacterium
TCCTCGGTAGTGTTCATCAGGTCTTCGTAAGTGGCATAGGCCTGATAAAACTCCAGCATGGTGAATTCCGGGGTATGCCGGGTCGAAAGGCCTTCGTTGCGGAAATTGCGGTTGACCTCAAAGACCTTTTCGAAACCACCCACCACCAGCCGCTTCAGATAGAGCTCGGGCGCGATACGCAGGTACATATCCATATCCAGGGCGTTGTGATGGGTGACGAAGGGCCGCGCCGCCGCACCACCAGGCAGGGGTTGGAGCATGGGGGTCTCCACCTCCATAAAGCCGTTTTCTACAAGATATTTTCTAATATATTCAATAACCTGTGATCGTATTTTAAATATCTTTCTAGATTCTTCATTGACGATCAGATCGAGGTAGCGCTGGCGATAGCGCGTCTCGGTATCGGTTAATCCGGCGTATTTCTCCGGCAGCGGCCGCAGCGACTTGGTGAGCAGTGCATAGCGCTGCAAATTGACATAGAGATCGCCCTTGCCGGAGCGATGCACCGGGCCAGCCAAACCGACGATATCGCCGATATCCCACTGCCCCCAACGCTCGCGAATATCGTTTTGCACCGCCTTGTCCGCATAGGCCTGAATCTGGCCGGACATGTCCTGGATTACCAGAAAGGGGCCGCGGCGCGCCATGATGCGGCCAGCGATGCACGCTTGTACATCAGCCTGCTCCAGGCTTTCCTTATCCTGTGTCGCCAGGCGCTGCTGCATATCGGCCGCCAGATCCGTGCGCTGCCAATCATTGGGAAAGGCCTGACCGCGCTGCCGGATGCTGTGCAGCTTGTCGCGGCGTTCGGCGATCAGACGGTTCTCATCGATGGCTTGCTTTGACTCGTCGTTCATCTGTGTTCAGGTTCCGGTTTTTTATAGCCCCGCCTTGAGCGACGCTTCGATGAAGGGATCCAGGGCACCGTCCAGGACAGCCTGAGTATTACGGGTTTCTACGCCGGTACGCAAATCCTTGATACGTGCGTCGTCCAGCACATAGGAGCGGATCTGACTGCCCCAGCCGATATCGGCCTTGCTGTCCTCCAGCGCCTGCTGTTCGGCATTGCGCTTTTGCAGCTCGAGCTCGTAGAGCTTGGCCTTGAGTTGCTTCCAAGCCTTGTCGCGGTTGGCGTGCTGCGAGCGTTCGCTCTGACACTGTACGACGATACCGCTCGGCTCGTGGGTAAGGCGAATGGCTGAATCCGTCTTGTTGACGTGTTGGCCGCCGGCACCGCTGGCGCGATAGGTGTCGGTGCGCACATCGGCGGGGTTGATCTCGATTTCGATCTCGTCATCGATTTCTGCCGAGACGAACACCGAGGCAAAGGACGTATGGCGGCGGTTGCCGGAATCGAAGGGCGACTTGCGCACCAGGCGATGGACGCCCGTCTCGGTGCGCAACCAGCCATAGGCATACTCGCCCTGCACGTGGATGGTGGCGCTCTTGATGCCCGCCACTTCGCCCGCCGAGCATTCGATCAAATCGCCCTTAAAGCCCTTGGCTTCGACCCAGCGCAGGTACATGCGCAGCAGCATTTCCGCCCAGTCCTGCGCCTCGGTGCCGCCGGAGCCGGCCTGTATATCCAGGTAGGCGGAATTGGCGTCCAGCTCACCGGCAAACATGCGACGGAATTCGAGCTGCTGCAATTGGCTTTCGAGTTTGTCGATATCCTGCGCCAGGCTCTGCAGCGATTGTTCGTCGTTTTCCGCAGCGATAATTTCCAGCAGTTCCCCGCTGTCCTTTACCCCATTACGAATCGCATCCAGAGCCTCGACCACCTCTTCCAGACTGGCCCGCTCGCGGCCCAGCTGCTGGGCACGCTCCGGATTGTTCCACACGCCAGGTTCGGCCAGCTCCAACTCGACTTCGGCGAGACGCTCCCGCTTCAGGTCATAGTCAAAGATACCCCCTGAGCAACTCGACACGCTCGTGGATGTCGCTCAGCTGGTTGAGGTAGGGATTGATTTCCATCGCATGCGTCCGCTGTGAAACCGCGGCATTCTACTGAAATTGCCGGCGGAGTTTAAGGTTGTTGCGGCCGGCGCCGGAAATGCCAATGGTTGCGTTCAAGCAGCCACTGCAGCGCCTCGGCTTCGCCAACAAAGTAATTCCAGTGCATACCGCCCTGGCGACTGGCGAGTCGATAGGCATCCCATACCTCGTGACCCCATTGCTCGGCCGCCACGATAGCCGCCGAGCGCAGCGACGCGAGCGGACCCGGCAGCCCTGCCAGAGCGGGAAATCGGACCACCAGGGCCAGCGGTGTTTGGCGGGGCAATTGCAACCGACGAAAGTCGTAGAGCAGCGGGGCCTGGCGTTGCACAGCCAACGCCCGGGCGGCGGACACCATCCGCTGCGCCGACTGCAGGCCGAGCACGCCAATGCAGTTAATACGAATCAGCCCAAGGGCTCATCGAAGAAGAGCTGGTAATCGAAAGTTTCCATCTGACAATCCTTGTCATCACATTCTCTGAAATACCCGTTTAAAGGGCGGCAGCGCGTTGAGCAACTGCCTGCCGTAGGCGCGATTGAGCAGGCGCCGATCAAGCACCACTACCCTACCACTGTCCTGTTCCGAGCGCATTAGACGCCCCGCCGCCTGCACCAGCGCCAGGGAGGCAGCCGGCAACATAATGGCGCCAAAGGCGTTGCGACCCTGGGCTTGCATCCATTCACCCAGGCTCTCCACCACCGGATCATCCGGCACCGGGAAGGGAATCTTGGCGATAATCACCTGGGTGCAGTAATCGCCCGGTAGATCGATGCCCTCGGCAAAGCTGGCCAGGCCAAAAATGATACTGGCCTGACCGGCGTCGATGCGCTCGCGATGGCGGCGCAAAATTTCCTGCTTGCTGAAGCTGCCCTGCACCAGCAAGGGAGTATCCGAGCTATCGGCCAGGTGATTGGCCATCTCCTGCATCTGCCGATCGCTGGCGAAGAGCACCAGGCTGGCGGCGTCGCCGCGCTCCAGCACCTGCGCCAAATACAGCTTGAGGTAGGCGTCGTGCGCCTTGACGTCACCGGCTTCCGGGCAGTCGGGAGGAATGACCAGTTCGGCGCGACCGGCGAAATCGAAGGGGCTGGCAAAGCGCGCCTGTAGAAAGCCCTGCGGCAATCCCAGGCTCTCCTGCAAACGACCGAAGGAACCGAGCGACGCCAGGGTAGCCGAGGTCAGCACCGCACCCGCCGCGCGCGACCAAAGGTGCTCGGACAGCAGGTCGGCAATCTGCAGCGGCATGGCGTTGAGGGTGAAATCCTGGCGCAGCGAGAACAGGCGCAGCCAGCGCGCCATAACAGGGCCCTCGATAGCGGCAAAATCACCACAGGCTAGCGCTACACCTTCCAGACGCGCCTGCAGCTGACCCGCCGGCCCCATCCACTGCGCTGCGGTCTGGCGCGCCAGAGTCTCGGCAGATTCCAGTAAGGATTCCAGTTTGGCACTGATGTCTGCCAGCAGCAGGTGCAACTGACGCGCGACCTTGCCCATTCGTTCGGTCGCCTGACGCAACTCGACATCGACCCGACCCTGGGCAAAGCGAATTTGTTCCGCCTCCTGTCCACCCCAGGAAGCCACCAGCACCTGCCGCAGTTCACTCAGGGGATTTGCATAGGCATCGAGCTGGGCGGCCAATTGCGTTAGCACTGTGTTCAAACTGGGAATATTTGCAGCCTGCAGACGCCGGACAAATTCCTCCATTTGCTCGATCAGACCCTCCATGCCACTGAGGCGCGCCGAGCTGGCAAAGTGATTGCGCGCCTTGTCCTCCAGATGATGGGCCTCATCAAAAACATAAATACTGTCTTCGGGCGCCGGCAGAATGACGCCGCCACCCAGCGACAGATCCGACAGTACCAGGTCGTGATTGGTGATCAGGCAATCCACGGACTCCAGCTCTTCGCGGGCCTGGAAAAAGGCGCACTCGCTGATCTTGGGACAACGTCGATTGAGACATTGATACCTATCGGTGATCAGAGGTCGCCAGTCGCGATCCTCCAAGGCCTCCACCCAGTGATCGCGATCGCCATCCCAGTCGCCTTTGAGCAAGGCATCCTGCAGCTCGATATACAGCGCTCGAGACCTGCTATCCGCTTCCGAAAACATCGGCAGGTCCGCGCCCTCGAGGGCAAGTTGTTCGAGCTTGAGATTGCAGGCGTAGCGTCCTCTGCCCTTGGCCAGGGCATAGGTGAAATCGAGTTCGCAAATGCGCTTGATGGCCGGCAGATCCTTGGCGATAAGCTGCTCCTGCAAAGCCACGGTAGCCGTCGAAACCACCAGGTGCTTGCCCTTGGCGCGCGCGGTGGCTAATGCGGGCAGCAGATAGGCCAGGGTTTTGCCGGTACCCGTACCTGCCTCTACCACGGCGATGGCCGGCTCAGCGCTGCGCCAGAGCGCCTGAGTAATGGCGGCAATCATCTGACGCTGCCCGCCACGCGGGCGAAAGTCGTTGCCGGCAATAAATTGCCGATACTGCGTCTGGATTGCTTCGCGTACTGCCTGGGGTATCAAGCTGTCGACCGCGTCAGGTGGTCGAGCAGTGCACGCATCAGCGCCTGGGTTTGCACAAATCGCTCGGGAGCGGCCAGCATCTCGGCTTCGCTCTGCACGTGGCGCGACCCATCCAGTTCGTGAGGCGCAGCGCGCGCCAGGCGGCGCACAGCGGCGGCATCGAACTCCAGATGAAACTGCAGGCCGATCACGCGTTCGCCGTAGGCAAAGCCCTGATTAGTGCAGGCCTGACTGCTGCCGAGCTGGACCGCACCGGCCGGAATATCAAATGTCTCACCATGCCAATGCAGGGGCATAAAGCGGGCGGGGAAAGGCGGCAAGGCAGAAGTCATACCCCAGTCGGCTGATCGCTCGACGCCGTGCCAGCCGATTTCGCGGTAACCCATGGGGCGGACCTGGGCACCCAGCACCTGGGCGATAAGTTGCGCTCCGAGGCACACACCAAGGACGGGGCGGTCGGCGCGAATGGCGGCTTCGATAGCCTGCTTCTCTGCGCGCAGCCAGGGAAATTCGCTTTCGTCGTGCACGCTCATGGGCCCACCCATGACCACCAGAAAATCCTGCGCGCCAAGTGGCACCGGCAATTCGCCACGGTAAAGGTGCACGATCTGCACCCGGTCCGACGAGCCGGTGTGCTGAAAAAAGGGAGCAATGGTACCGGGCCCTTCAAAGGGCACGTGTTGTAACACCTGAACTATCACTTTCCAACTCCGCTACAGCGGCCCGCCACAAGGCCTGACGGTGCCATGGAATTCACGCCTTTATTAACCAATCTTTACACCCGTCAACTTCAACGCTACAGGGCGACTACCTATGATGAGCGCTCACTTGAGGCAGAGCACCAATGATAAAGCTATTGCAAAACAAATGGGTCTGGATCGCTGCAGTCGGTGGCGCCGGAGTACTATGGTTTTTTTCCGGCGACAACAGTACCTCGAACCTAAGTTTTCAGACCCAGGCCGTCAGCCGTGGCAATCTGGAGAGCATCGTCAATACCGCCGGCACCATCAACCCGACCATTACTGTACAGGTCGGCTCGGAAGTTTCCGGCCTTATCAAAGAGCTGCTCGTCGACTTCAACTCGCCGGTTACCGAGGGTCAATTGCTGGCTCGCATCGACGACCGCGACATCCTGGTCACCCTGCGCCAGCGCGAGGCGGATCTGGGAACGGCTAAGGCTAACCTGGTTCAGTCACAGGCGGCCCTGATCAATGCCGAGACCCGTCTGCAGTTCTCCCGAAATGAACTGGAGCGCATCAAGACCCTGATCGATCGTCGTCTGGTCAGCGAGAGCGAACTGGAAACGGCCACCAACAACGTCCGTTCAGCTGAAGCCAGCCTGGAGCAGGCCAAGTCCAATATTGTTTCTGCCCAGGCCAATATTTTGCAGCGCGAAGCTCAGCTGGAGCAGACGCAGATCGACCTGGAGCGTACCTACATCCGCTCGCCGGTGGATGGCGTCGTGCTGAACCGCCTGGTGGATCTGGGTCAGGCGGTATCCGCCAACCAGAACATTCCCACTC
>JAYQPQ010000081.1:0-5683 GCA_038145405.1 Porticoccaceae bacterium
AGCACGTGGGCAAACCAGGCCGGCAATCCACCTGTATAGATGAAATGAATAGCCGTCAGGATTGCGATCACAATTATGCTCAATGCAGCCAGGGCGTCCGCTTTTTCATCAGCCGTCGGGGCTGTCGGCTCATAGTGGCTGTTGGTGCTGATCGGGGTGTCGTGCGAATGGTGGCTCATGGTGGTACCGCATTACTAATTTCAGGCGAGCATTCTACCTGCGTTCGAAGCCAATTTCACCGCTGTGCCGCGCCTTTGACTTAAATTTCATCCAATTCACTTTTCTGCTTCCAGGAGTAGACTAAATGCATTTTGTGGAGGCAGGTACATGAGCTTGAAAAACTGGCAACTGGTCGTTCCGGCAGCGACCATCGAAGTGAGTGCCAGCATGGGGATCCATCGGCTCCATGGCCCTCATCTGAACTACCGCCCCGATCCCCTCACTAAGGCAGGACGAGCTGTGTTGGCCGGCATACAGCAGGCCGTACACCTTTATCAGATCGGCCATCTGGTGCGCTGACATGTACCCCTACCTGCGTCTCGCCGTTACGCTGATGACCGCCCGCAGCAAGAGCCGCATCGGCATGTGGGATGAGGTCGAGACCTACCTGCGCGTTTGGCCTACCGACCTGGACCCCTATCTGGAACTCAACAACGGACGCTATCTGACACTGATGGAAATGGGTCGCTGGGAATTGGCGCAACGCTGTGGCCTACTCGAGCAGGTGCGTCGGCATCGTTGGGGCTTTGTCGTCGGTGGCGCCAGTATTCGCTATCGCCGTCGCCTCACCGCCTTTCAAAGCTTTCGTATCACCACCCGCCTGGCGGCAATGGACGAACGCTGGTTTTACTTTGATCAGCGCGTGTTCCGTCGGGGCGAACAATGCACTGGGGCGCTGTTTCGTGCTGGCGTATTGGTTAGGGGAAAATTGCTGGCGACCGAGGATGTCTGTGCGGCGCTCGGTGAACCGTGGAAGCCGGGCCTGCCCGACTGGATCGCCAGTTGGGCTGCCAGCGACGATCTGCGCGACTGGACCCGAGCCTAGTCGGCGTGGACATTGCCTCTGTTGAAGGAGTAGAAGGCGCCCACCAGCGTGAAAGCAGCCGCCATGATCAGCGCCATGCGTAGTGCCAGCAGCAGATTGTCATAGAGCTCGGGTCGGATCACTTCGTCACCCATATTGAGCGAAAACAGCAGGGTGACCAAGCCCATACCCAGCAGATTGCCCATGGATCGGGACAGGTTGATGACGGCCGAAGCAATACCCACGCGACCCAGCTTGAGAGAGCCCATGGCTGCATTGGTGTTGGGCGTGGAGAAAAAGCCGAACCCCAGACCGATAAAAAATTGCCCCGTCAGAATTAACCAGAGCGAACTGCGGATACCCAGGAGACAGAGCAGCAGAAAGCCCAATGTCACCACCAGACATCCAGCTGTGGCGATAATGCGCGCCTCGTAACGGTCCGACAGCCGTCCCGAAAAGGGTGCGGCGAAGGCCATGACCAATGCCTGCACAATCATGATCTGTCCCGTGGTGCTGGGTGAATAGCCGCCGATATATTGCAAATACAGGCTGAGCATGAAGGACAGCGGAAACATGGAAGCGTACATCATGACCGAGGAAACCAGCGAGTAGGAAAACACGCGGTTGGCGCGCAGCGCCTTGATATTGATCAGCGGCTTTTCCACGCGCCGTTGGTGATGGACGAAAACCACCAGCATGCCGATTCCGGCCAACACTCCCGCCACCCCTTCAATCGCTGGCAATTGCGACAGGCCAAACACCAGCAACACGGCCCAGCCGGCAAATAGCAGACTACCGAGCCAGTCGAAGCGCTCCTCCGTCTCAGCAACCCACTCGCCCTTGAGGTTTTTCAGCGTCAGGTAAATCACCAGCAGGGAAAAGGGCAACTGGGCAACAAAGAGGGCGCGCCACCCGAAAGCCTCGGTCACCAGCCCGCCGATAAAGGGGCCCAGGGTCAGTCCCACATAGACCGTACCTGTCGCCACGCCCAGTGCGCCGCCGCGCTGATCCGGTGGGAAAATGGTGGTGATCATGGCCATGCCGGTGCCGAAGATGAAGGCGGAAGCAGTACCCTGCAGCAGGCGGCATAGCAGCAGCCAGCTCATGTTGGGCGATAGCGCCGCAAGCAGATTGGCACAGCTGAGCGCAATCATGCCAATCAGGTAAAAGCGTTTACGCCCATAGATATCAGCCAGATTGGCTACCGGCAATAGCAGCGCCACGCTGGCCAGCATGAAGGCTGTAGGCAGCCAGCTCACCATCACGGCATTGGCGTGCAGATCGAGGGTTATGGCGGGGATGGCCACGTTGACGGATGACAGCACGATGGGGTTAAGAAAATACCCCAGGCTGATGGTGATCAGGGCAATGCGGCGCGCGCGCGGCGAGTCGCGATAGTAGGCAGCAGTCTGTTCAGGTGTCACAGCCGGGCCAGCGCGTCTCTAATTGCTCTCCGCAGGGTGACCGGCGGCTTCAATCGCCTGCTGCATGGCATCCAGCACGGCGGGAGGCATGTAGTTCTCATCGTGCTTAGCCAGCACCTGGCGGGCTTCGACTACGCTGTCTTCACGCATGCGGCCCACGGCAACGATGCCCTGCCCCTCGCGAAACAGATCGGGCAGGATGCCTTCAAAACTCACCAGAGCTTGCGCTGCATTGTCGGTCACGGCAAATTCAACGCGCAGACTTTCGGCGTCGCGCACGACGGAGCCAGGCACCACCAGCCCACCGGCCATGATCTCGCGATCCAGCGGCGCCTCGCCAGCGGCGATCTGGCTGGGTGTATAAAACAGATTGATGTTTTCGCGCAGGGCCAGCAGCACAAAGAGCACGGCGATGCCAACGCCAGCAACCAACAACATCACCAGCTGCAGCCGTCGTTTCCTAATGGGTCTCATGCGTCTCCTCCGCCCGGTCGTCGTTGTGTTGGCGCTGCCAGTAGAAGCGAGCCCGCTGCACTGCGCGCCGCGTAGCCAGTGTGGGAGCCAACAGGTTCCACATCATCACCAGCAAAAAAAATCCATACGACAACCATACGTATAGACCGTGTCGTCCCATGGCGAAAAAATCGGCGAGCGAATCAAAGTACATGGCGTTGCTCCAGATATTCGCGCACCCAGTCGGTGCGAAATTCCGTGCTGAGAATCTCGGCCCGCATGCGCACCAGGGTCAGCACAGCAAAGAGCCCGTAAAAGGCCAGCAGCATCACCAGGGCCGGCAGCCACATTTCCGTTGGCATGGCCGGCGGCTCACTCAGGGTGAAGGTGGCCGGCTGGTGCAGCGTGTTCCACCACTCCACGGAAAACTTGATGATAGGCAGGTTCACAGCGCCAACCAGAGTGGTAATGGCGGCTGCCCTGGCTGCCGTGGTCCGCGATTCAAAGGCCGAGTAAATCGCGATGATCCCCAGATAAATAAAGAAATGCACCAGAGTCGAGGTCAGACGGGCATCCCATATCCACCAGGTGCCCCATGTCGGCTTTCCCCACACAGCACCGGTCACCAAAGCCAACAGTGTCATGGATGCGCCGAAGGGTGCGGCTACCCGCAGAAAGGTGTCGGCTAGTTTGATGCGCCAGACCAGACTCACCAACGCGGCCGCAGCCATCATCATGAAGACGCTCTGCGCCAGGATCGCCGCCGGCACATGAATGTAGAAAATGCGGAAAGAATTACCCTGCTGGTAGTCCTCTGGTGCAAAGGCCAGGGCCCAGACCAGCCCGACGAGCATCAGCACAGCGGTCGGAATACTAATCCAGGGCAATAGTCTGCCGCCCATCTGGAAAAACCAGCGTGGCGAAGCCCATCGATGAAACCAGGTCCAGCTAATCTTCATAAATCAGTCGTCGTTAATATTCATGCGCAAGGCCAAGGACGCGGCCAGCGGGGCCAACGTAGCTGCGAGAAACAAAAGCGCTGCCAGCCAGAGAAATTGTGCCAAAGGCATCTCGCCTCGCGCTGCTGCCAGGGGCGCGGTTGCCCCAAAGATCAGCGCCGGTATAAAAAGTGGCAGCACCAGCAGTGACAACAGCAAACCGCCACGCTTGAGTCCGACCGTCAGGGCGGCGCCAATGGAACCAATCAGGCTCAGGGTCGGCGTGCCCAGCGCCAGGCTGACCATCAGCACGCCTACCTGGGTGACCGGCAGATGCAGCAATAGCCCAAGCAACGGCGTCAGCAGAACCAGAGGCAGACCGGCAAACAACCAGTGCACCAGGGTCTTGAGCATCACCAGCTGGTAAAAGGGCAGCACGGACAATTCCATTTGCTCGAGTGCGCCATCGCTGAAATCCTGGCTGAACAGCAGGTCCATGGACAGCAGCGTTGCCAGCAGGGCCGCCACCCAGAGAATGCCCGCCGCAAGCGGCGCCAGTATCTGCGGATCGGAACCCACGCCAAAGGGAAAGAGGGTACACACCAGGGTGAAAAATATCAGTGGGTGAACCAGTTCACCGCGCCGCCGGTAGGCCAGAATAAGCTCGTATTTTAATGCCTGCCACCACATGGATTCAAAGGCCTCCCAGCTGCAACACGCGATAGCGAGGGCAGCGAAAAGTCACCTGCTGATGGGTAGTCAGTACCACTGCACCGCCACCTTCGACAAAGTTGTCGATCCATTCGCGCAATAGCTCCACGCCGGCGGCGTCCAGCGCATTGAAGGGTTCGTCCAGCAACCAGAGTCGCACGCCAGACAGCTCCAGGCGCGACAAAGCGACGCGCCGCTTCTGCCCGGCCGACAAATTACTGACCAGCTCGTTTTCGTAGCCGGCCAGGCACAGCTTGTCGAGTACGCGAGTAATATCGGAAGTCTGAGGCTGCACGCCATCCAGCACGGTAAACCAGGCCAAATTCTCCGCCACGCTCAGCTGCGAACGCAGCGCTGCGCGGTGGCCGATGTAAACCAGTTCGTCGGCGTAAGCCAGCGCCGAGGGCACAGCCTGCCCTTGCCAGTGCAAACGTAGCGATTCGCACTCAAAAAGACCGCAGATAACGCGCAGCAAGGTGGTTTTTCCGCTGCCATTAGGGCCGGCAATCTGCAGGATTTCGCCCGCATCCAGCGCCAGCGAGAAGTCCCGGAACAAGGGCCTTTCACCGCGACTGCAGGAGAGGTTTTGGAGGCTTAACAACATGTGAAGGGCCGCTGCGGGTCAGGCGGTCAGTATAACAGCCACAGCGGGCTTAGCTGATGGCAAAACCGTCAAAGCTGTCCTCGAGATAGGGCTCCCATGTCAGGTTGCCGACTCGAGCACCCTCCGGTCCGCGGGCAATTTCGGCCTGCATCTCAGCCAGGGCCTCGCGCTCGCCCAACAGTATCACCTCGACTCGACCGTCGTGCAGATTAAGGGCCCGCCCGCGCAGGCCGCGATTCAGAGCCTCCCTTTTGACAAAGGCGCGGAACCCAACCCCCTGCACCCGGCCCGAGATGATGCCGCGCAGGCCGATTACGGCTGTTGAGGGGTCCACCATGCAAGGCGCTCCTCCAGGCTATCGAGGGTTTGAGGTCCAATCAGAATTTCCAGAACCTCGCCGCCGCGCACCAACACGGTGGTTGGCAGAATGTCCGGTCGGGCATAGCCCAGTTGGGGCCGGGGATCGTCGATGAGCAGCTCAATGCGAACCCTGAGCACTTCGGCATCCTGCCGCAGCTGCTCTGGCGGC
>JAYQPQ010000082.1:0-5490 GCA_038145405.1 Porticoccaceae bacterium
CTGGCTGGATCAGCGTCACACGGCGCTGGAGCAGGCCAGTCAGGCCGATTGCCAGGATTATCTGGCGCAACGTTTTGCTAGTCATTCCGCGCGCAGTACGGCGCGCATGCTGTCCTGCCTGCGGGGCTTTTATCAATGGCAGGTGCGGCAGAACCGCATCGAACGCGATCCCCTGGCGCAGGTACAAAGTCCCAAGCTGGGGCGTCCGCTGCCCAAATCCCTGACCGAGGCGGAAGTGGAGAAGCTGCTCGACGAGCCGCGCGTGGACGTCACCCTGGAGTTGCGCGACAAGGCCATGCTGGAGTTGCTCTATGCCTGCGGCTTGCGCGTATCTGAGCTGATTTCCCTGCGGCTCGGCCAGGTCAATCTGCGTCAGGGCGTGGTGCGCACTCTGGGCAAGGGCTCCAAGGAGCGCCTGGTGCCCCTGGGTGATCAGGCTGCTGAGTGGCTTCAGCGCTATGTGAGGCAGGGTCGGGCCGAACTCTTGGGCACGCGCACCGATGACATTCTGTTCCCCAGCCAGCGCGGCGGCCCCATGACGCGCCAGACTTTCTGGCATCGCATCAAGCTCTATGCGCAACGTGCCGGTATTTCCAAGAACATCTCGCCGCACCTGCTGCGCCACGCCTTTGCTACCCATCTGCTAAACCACGGCGCCGACCTGCGTGTGGTGCAGTTGCTGCTTGGCCACAGCGATTTATCGACCACCCAGATCTACACCCACGTAGCTCGCGAGCGCATGAAGTCCCTGCACGCCCAGCACCACCCTCGCGGGTAAGGGACAGTGAAGCGGCCTCGCCGTTATAATCTGCGTAGATGCAAGAGAACCTCCATATGCTGAGTTGGCGCCATTCCATTCTGCTTTTCCTGCTAGCGGTGGCTTCACCCCTGACCCAGGCCCAATCGAGCGCCACCGATCAGGCGCGCGTGCAGGCGGTGCTGGATTTGCTGGCCGAGCATATTCCCGAGGTGAGCTTCAGCCAGATTCGCGTTACCGAACTGGCCGGCTATTACCGCGTCGATATGGAGATGGGACCTACTCTCTATGTCGCCGCCGATGCCAGTCACTTCTTTGCGGGCGACCTCTATCGCATCGAAGGCGATACCTACGCCAATGCTACGCAGGAGGAGAACGCCCTCATCCGGCTGGAACGTCTGGCCGAGATCGCCGACGAAGACAAGATTATTTTCGGCCCCCAAGGCACCCCCCGCGCCGTGCTCACTGTCTTTACCGATGTCACCTGCACCTTCTGCCGGCGTATGCACAGCGAGATTGATCAGCTGCTGGCATTAGGCATTGAGGTGCAGTATTTGGCCTTTCCTCGCAGCGGTATCGAGCGCAACGGTATGCCGACTGCAGAGTATCTGCAGACCGCTCGCGCCTGGTGTGCCGACGATCGCCAGGCAGCACTTACCGCCCTGAAAGATGGCAATACCAGTGCTGGCCGCAATTGCACCGATAACCCGGTAGCGGTCGAGTATCAGCTGGGCCTGGACTTCGGCGTCACCGGCACGCCGGCCATCGTGCTGCCCGATGGCAGCTTGTTGCCGGGCTATCGCACTCCGGCCGAATTCGCCCGCCTGCTGGGAATTGTCTTTACGCCCTGATCGGCTAAATGAGCCATTTTCCCGCCTGGGGCCGTGCTAAAATGCACGGCTTTTTTACGACAGCTATCCCGTTAATTCAGCAGGAGATTCCCGCTTTGGATCAGGTGAAAGTCGGCATCTGTGGCCTTGGAACTGTAGGCTGCGGCACCTTTAACGTCATGTTGCGCAACGCGGCAGATATCAACGCGCGCGCAGGTAAGCGCATCGAAATCAGTCACGTTGCATCGCGCCGTGCTCCCACCAAGTGCGACCCCAAGGGCGTGCGCTTCAGTACCGATATCTTTGAGGTGGTACGCGATCCGGACTTGCAGATTGTGGTCGAGCTGATCGGGGGCATCGACACCGCCCGCGAACTGGTGCTGCAAGCGATCGAGGCGGGCAAACACGTGGTCACCGCCAACAAGGCGCTGATAGCGGTACACGGCAACGAGCTTTTCGAAGCTGCGCTCAACAAGGGCGTGGCACTGGCCTATGAAGCCGCCGTGGCTGGCGGCATTCCCATTATCCGCGCGTTGCGCGAGGGCATGGCCGGCAACGAGATTCGCTGGATCGCCGGCATCATCAATGGTACCAGCAATTACATCCTCACCGAGATGGGCAAGGGGCGTGAGTACGCCGAAGTGCTCGCCGAGGCGCAAGCCAAGGGCTATGCCGAGGCCGATCCGACCTTTGACGTCGAGGGCATCGACGCAGCGCACAAGCTGGTTATTCTGGGTTCCATCGCCTGCCGTATTCCGCTGCAGTTCGACAAGGTCTATACCGAGGGCATCAGTAAGCTGTCGCCACTCGATCTGCGCTATGCCGAAGAGCTGGGCTACCGCGTCAAGCATCTGGGCATCATCTGGCGTGCGCCGGAAGGCGTGGAGCTGCGCGTGCATCCCACCCTGATCCCGGAGGAGCGGCTCATTGCCAGGGTCGACGGCGTGATGAATGCCGTATTGGTAGAGGGCGATGCCGTTGGCCCCACGCTCTACTACGGAGCCGGCGCCGGTGCCGAGCCGACGGCTTCCTCGGTGATTGCCGATATTATCGAGATTGCCCGCCAGGTGGATCTGCCGCCCAGCGCGCGTACGCCATACCTGGGCTTTGAGTATTCCGGGCAGACCGCATTGCCGATCCTGCCGATCGAGGAGTGCGTCACCAGTTACTACCTGCGCATGACGGTCGAAGATCGTCCCGGCGCGCTGGCCGCCATTGCCCGCATTTTCAGCGAGTCTGGGATCAGTATCGAAGCCCTGATTCAGAAGGAAGCCAAGGCGGGACAAAAGCAGGTGCCCATTATTCTGATTACCAGCGAAGCGCGCGAAGGCGAATTGCTCAAGGCCTTTGCCGCCGTGGAAGCCCTGGATCAGGTAGTTGCCCCGTTGGTGAAAATCCGCCTCGAGAATCTGGACGGTTGAGATGAAGTACATCAGCACCCGCGGGCTGGCCCCCGTACTGAGTTTTGAAGAAGCCGTGCTGACGGGTCTGGCCAGCGACGGCGGCCTATATGTGCCGGAGCAGATTCCCGAGTTCAGTACAGAGGAAATTGCCTCCTGGTCCGGCCTGACCTACGAGGAGCTCGCGTTCAAGGTAATGCAGCCCTTTATCGGCGACGAGGTGCCGGCCGAGGATTTGCGCCGCCTGATTAACCATACCTACGCCGGTTTCCGCCATCAGGCCATCGCGCCCTTGGTGCAACTCGACCACAACCTCTGGGTGCTGGAGCTGTTCCACGGCCCGACCCTGGCGTTCAAGGATTTTGCCCTGCAGTTTCTCGGTCGCCTGCTCGACTTTCTGCTGGCGCGGCGCGGCCAGAAGGTGGTGATTCTGGGTGCAACATCCGGCGATACCGGCTCGGCCGCCATCGAAGGCTGTCGCCACTGCGAGAACGTCGACATCTTTATTCTGCATCCGCACAACCGCGTGTCCGAGGTGCAGCGTCGCCAGATGACCACGGTGCTTTCGGACAATGTGTTCAACCTGGCGGTAGAGGGTAACTTCGACGACTGCCAGAATCTGGTAAAAGACGCCTTTGCCGATCAGAGTTTTCTGCCGGACGGGCGTCAGCTGGTGGCGGTGAACTCCATCAACTGGGCGCGCATCATGGCCCAGATCGTCTATTACTTTTATTCGGCGCTGGCATTGGGTGGCCCCATGCGCGGCATGTCCTTTGCCGTGCCGACCGGGAACTTCGGCGATATTTTTGCCGGCTACCTGGCCAGCCGCATGGGCTTGCCCATCAACCAGCTGGTCATAGCCACCAACGCCAACGATATTCTGCACCGGAGCATCAGCGCCAACGACTACTCCAAGCGTCCACTGGTGCACTCGTTGTCGCCCAGCATGGACATCATGATCTCGAGCAATTTTGAGCGCATGCTGTTCGATCTGCACGACCGCGATGCCGATCGCCTGCGCACCATGATGAACAACTTCAAGGCCGGTCAGCCGATCCAGCTCGACGCCGAAGCCCTGCAGCGTGCTCGCCAGTTGTTTTCCAGCCATCGCCTGGATGACGCCGCCATGTTGCGCGTTATCGCGCAGTGGTATGAGTCGACCGCCTACCTGCTCGATCCGCACAGTGCCATCGGCATGGACGCAGCAGTGAAATACCGTGGCAATGACGCCGACCCCATGGTCTGCCTGGCCACGGCCCATCCGGCCAAGTTCCCCGAAGCGTTGCGCAAGGCGGGCTATCCCAGTGATCCGCCGCTGCCGCATCACATGGCCGATCTGTTCGAGCGCGAGGAGCGTTACCAGGCGATCTCCGCGAGCCTCGACGACTTGAAAGCAGGGATGCGCAAATCCCTGGACGCCAAAGCCTGAGCCTTGCCCGACCTGGAGATACGCCAGCGCCCCGTTGACCTTACCCAGGCGCATTTCGCACCTGGTCTGCCCGACTGGATGCAGCGCATTCTGGTAGCGCGCCAGATTCACAGCGATGCCGATCGCGATCTGGCGCTGGCCAGCCTGTTGCATCCGTCTAGTCTGGCCGGTCTGGAACAAGCCCTGGATTTGCTCGAGGCGCACCTGCGGCGCCAGTCTTCCATCCTGATACTGGGGGATTACGACGCAGACGGCGCCACCAGCTGTGCCCTGATGATCCGCGTGCTGCGCGCCATGGATGCGCAGCAGGTGGATTTTCTGGTGCCCAACCGCTTTGACTACGGCTATGGGCTCAGCCCGGAAATCGTCGAGGTAGCAGCGCGCCGAAAGCCGGATCTGATCATTACCGTCGATAACGGTATAGCCAGCATTGAAGGCGTGGCCGCCGCCCAGCAGCGCGGCATCCAGGTGCTGGTGACAGATCACCACCTGCCGGGACGGCAGTTGCCCGCTGCCGATGCCATCGTGAATCCCAACCAGCCCGGCTGTCCGTTTCCCAGCAAGAATCTGGCCGGCGTTGGCGTGGCCTTTTATTTGCTCAGTGCCCTGCGGCTGCGGCTGCGCGAACGCGGTTGGTTCGAGGCGCAGCAGATTGGCGAGCCGCGCATGGCCGACTGGCTCGATCTGGTGGCGCTGGGCACGGTGGCCGACGTGGTGCCGCTGGATAAAAACAACCGCGTCCTGGTGAGTGGCGGATTGCAGTGCCTGCACTCGGGCCGCGGCAACCCCGGTATTCGGGCCCTGTTTGAGGTAGCAGGTCGCGATTGGCTGCAGGCGCGCAGTACCGATCTCGGTTTTGTCGCCGGTCCGCGCATCAATGCCGCCGGACGGCTCGATGACATCAGTCTGGGTGTGCAATGCCTGCTTACCGACGACGAGCAGCAGGCGCGCCAGCTAGCCGCGCAACTTCATCAGATCAATAGTGAGCGCCGCGTGATCGAACAGCAGATGCAGGAGGAATCCCTGCATTTGCTCGAACAGCTGGGGCAGGAACTCGATAGCCTGCCGTTGGCA
>JAYQPQ010000083.1:0-5402 GCA_038145405.1 Porticoccaceae bacterium
ATAATCCCGCCCCCGAAAAAAGAGCAGTAAAATCATCCCAAGGCGGGGGCCCGGCGACAGCCGGGCGACGTCCTGCACCAGTCCCAGACCAAAAGGACCTAGTATGGTGCCGAGGACAATGTATGCTACCAGCAGCGGCTGCCGCGAATACATGGCCAAACAGGCCAACAGGGCGGCGCCGGTAAAGACGAAGAAAAAATACTCGGTCAGCATGGTGAGATCATGACACCAGATCAGCAGAAGATTGTCACCGTGATTGCCACGGACATACGTAATTTCACTTATCACTCACGTCCGTTCGAACTGCAGAACGAGTCGGACGAGGAGTTTCATGCGCGCTTTTCCGAACTGTGCGACATCGTGCGGGACTTTTATAACCTGACGCTCGAGGTGATCGCGCGTCACGACCGCAAACGTCAAGCCATTGTGCTGTCATCCGGCGACGGTCTGATTCTGGCCTTTCAGGACCAGCTGCACGCACTTACCGCCTTCCGCGCCGCCCTGGAATTGCAAACGACTTATTCGGCATTTTTCCAAGGGCTCAACGCGCGCATGAACGAGCGTCGGCGCTCCACGCGACTGCGTTATGGCATGGGCATGCACACGGGCCTTTCCGTGATCCGACACTTTCAGTCCTAAGAAAGCCCGGGCCAGAAGAAAGAACTCATCCTGGGCGACGCACTCAACATAGCCACTTGCTGTGAGCAGTTGACCAAGGAGCATCCGGGCTGCGGCATTCTGCTCTCGGAGCACTGCCTTGCAGCGCTGAAAAAGCAGTCAGAGCGCCCGCTGGAGGTTGAATTTCTCGATTACCAGGTGCATTCCATCCGCGGCTACAAACCCTTGCGACTTTACGGCGTCGCTATGCCGGATTCGCGTGCCGATCAGCCGTGACGACGAAACTTGGGCAGTTCCTGGTCGACGGCTGTCTGGTAGCTCGCGGTAAAGTCCCGTAGGGAGGCCAGAGCCGCTTGCGGATCGTAGTGTTCCGCCAGTTCAAAGGCGTTGAATCCGCAGCGACACAGATAGCTGAGCTGGTCGCGTATGGGCGCGCCGACAGCTCTCAGCTCATTGCGGAATCCGTAGCGTTGACGTAGCAGGCGACCGATGGAAAACCCGCGGCCATCCGCATAGGTGGGGAATTCCACCCCAATCACCGGCAATTGCGCAAAATCGCCCTGAATGTCTTCCGGCAACTGATCGCTGGCCAGCCACAGGCCAATCTCGCGACCTTCCCGTTGCAAAGCTTCGCCGCGTTCATTCCACAGGGCCAGGGGTAGCAGTAGTTTGCCGGCCGGCAGCTCGCCTGCGACCTCGGTGACGCGAACCCAGCTGTCTTCGACCACAGTGCCGTTGCAAATCAGCTTAGGCATAGGCCACCGCCTTGAAGGGCTCCTGGCCCAGGCGCTGATAGGTATCGACAAAGCGCTCGCCAGGCTGGCGTTGATCCAGATACAGCGCGAGCAACTTCTCCAGCACTTCGGGTACCTGGTCACGCGAGAAGGACGGTCCCAGCACTTCGGCCAGCGCAGACTGATTGCCCTGCGATCCACCGAGCTGGATCTGGTACCACTCCTCGCCCTTTTTATCGACGCCGAGAATGCCGATGTGGCCGACGTGATGATGACCGCAGGCATTCATGCAGCCGGAAATATTTAAGTCCAGATCGCCCAGATCGTAGAGGTAATCCAGATTGTCGAACTTGCGCTGGATGGCCTCGGCCACCGGAATCGATTTGGCGTTGGCCAGGGAGCAGAAATCGCCACCCGGGCAGCAGATGATGTCGTTTAGTGTGCCCACGGTGGGGGAGCCAAAGCCCAGTGCCTTGAGGCGATGCCAGAGTTCAATCAGCTGATCCTGGCGCACATCAGCCAGCACCAGGTTCTGTTCGTGGGTGGTGCGGATCTCACCGAAGGAATAGACGTCAGCCAGGTCTGCTATCGCCTCCATCTGCTCCGAGGTAACGTCGCCAGGCGGGATGCCGACGGTTTTGAGCGAGAGGGTGACGGCGGCGTAGCCCGGCTGCTTGTGGGCCTGCACATTGCGCTGCATCCAGCGACCAAAATCCAGGTTCTGCAAGCGGTAGTCGTTGAGCAGCGCACCGACCTCATCCAGGTTGACTGAGGCGTAATCCGGCGTGGTAAAAAAGCTCTGCGCACGGGCAATTTCGGCGTCGGTCAGGGTCGAGGGTGAATCCCTGAGATGCTCCCATTCGGCCTCGACGCGATGGGCGAATTCTTCGGCGCCCATGGCCTTGACCAGAATCTTTATGCGCGCCTTGAACTTGTTATCGCGCCGACCGAAAAGATTGTAGAGGCGCAGAATGGCTTCGAGGTAGGTAAGGATATGTTTGGCCGGTAGGAAGGCGCGAATTTCCGCACCGATCACTGGCGTGCGACCCAGGCCGCCACCGACCAGCACCTGAAAACCCAGCTCGCCATCGGCGTTATGCACCAGATTCAGGCCGATATCGTGCACCTGAATAGCGGCGCGATCCTGTTCCGAGCCGCTGACGGCAATTTTGAATTTGCGCGGCAGGAAGGCGAACTCCGGGTGAAAGGTGGCCCATTGGCGCATGATTTCGCACCAGGGACGCGGGTCGACCAGTTCGTCGGGGGCGACCCCGGCAAACTGATCGGTGGTGAAATTGCGAATGCAGTTGCCGCTGGTCTGGATGGCGTGCATCTCCACCTCGGCCAAATCGGCCAGAATATCCGGCACATCTTCCAGCGCCGGCCAGTTCAGCTGCATATTCTGGCGCGTGGTGAAGTGGCCGTAGCCCTTGTCGAAGCGGCGCGCGATGTGGGCCAGGCGCCGCAGCTGGCTGCTCGACAGCATGCCGTAGGGAATGGAAATGCGCAGCATCGGAGCCAGCCGTTGGATATAGAGGCCGTTTTGCAGGCGCAGGGCGCGAAATTCATCGTCCAGAATCTCGCCTGCCAGAAAGCGGCGCGTCTGGTCTCGAAACTGGGCGACCCGTTCATTGACGATTTGCTTGTCAATGGAATCGTACTGGTACATAGGATCCGGGAAATATGGGTGGATACTGCATGGGGCGCCACTATACCAGTGGCGCCCAGGGGCTAAAACCGGGGTCTTATACTAAGTTATTCTCAGGTTTGAAGATATGTTGATAAGCCGCGAAGTTGGACGCAATCAGCGTCGGCCCGAGGATCAGCCAGCCCAGCAGTAGCGGCAGCGTCGCCAGAATCATCCAGAACAAAGTGACCAGGCCGTACACCAGGGCCGGCACGATGTTCTTCAGGCAGCCTTTGAAACTCAGCTTGAACGCCTGCCAGGGTTCCAGATCTTGCTCCACGATCAGCGCCGGTGACAGCCAGTAGCCCATCAACAGGGGTATGTAGAGCAACAGAAAGATCAGAATGCAAAGCAGGATCATCAGGGGGGCCATGCTCGGTTCCTGCCAGGTCGACATATCTTCCAGCATGGCCATACTCGCGCCAGACGCCAGCAGCATGACGACGACAACAGCTACGGCAACCAGCGTGGCCAGCAGGGTTAATCCAAGGTAGATCAGCCCCAGCTTCATCAGCGCCGTGCCCTTGTTATCAAAACCGCTGAACAGATGGCCGATGCGAAAACTGCCGCCGCGGCTTTGCTCGGCGCAACCCATCATCAGACCGCCGGTAAAAATGGGTTTGAGCAGGATGCCTGCAATAGCCCCAAGCAAGGGGATGCCGCCAATGGCCAGGCTCAGTGCCATCAGTACCAGGCAGGTGCCGATCCAGGTACCCGGATACTGGCGAAACAGACGGAAGCCGTCGGCAAGCCAGTCCAGGCCATCGCCGGCGCGATTGGCGGAAATAGACAGAGTGGGCTGGGTCATCGGGTTGTCCTCGCCAGGGTTAGGGTGGGTAAGGCCTGGGTCACACAGGGTGGGCCAGGCCAGTAGGTGAAGCATACCTGATCTACGGTCACCTGCACGGCACTCAGGCTTTGCGTACCTGCATCCTGCCGGTGCATACAAACGGAGTGGGAACCGCGCTGTGGCAGATGGGAGCGGTGATAGTCGAGCAGGTCGCGTCCTTCGGCCAGCCACTGGTCGTGCAGGGCTCCTCGCACCCGTGTCACGCCGGGTGTGTCAAAGCCGGCAGAAAAGGCGTAGGGCAGGGCTGGTACCGATTCAATTATCGCGCGGCCATCCCAGCTAATTTGGCGGGGATTACCCAGCGCATCAAAAATAAAGAAATCAAAGGGATTAAAGCTTTCGGGCTGCATGCCAAGCAGCAGCGCGCGGGCCTGTTCTGGCGTTTCAGCCTGTACCAGTTCCGCCGCCAGCCGACCGTGACTGGGGGCTCGGTCGCTGTGCGCCACCTGCTCGGCGCCGTAGTTGTTGATCAGACAGAAGCTTAAGCCCCTGGCGTTGACGCTAAGCCAGCTGCCGCCTGCCTTGGCGTCGATAGGCATCAGGGCCACCCAGCCATCGCGCTCGATGCGCTGCGGTGGCAAGGCAGGTGGGCGGCTGTGCTTCTCATCGCGATTAAAGAGCAACCGATAGCCGCCGGGTTGAGTCTGCCAGGTCACTGTACACATGGTCTCAGGGTCACCAACGGGCCAGCAGCGCGGCGCGGCGCGGAGCGGGATAGCCCTCCACCGTGAGATTCGCATCGGCTGGATCGAGAAAATCTGCCAGCGATTGAAAATCCATCCAGGGTGTACGGCGCTGTTCCGCTGTGCTGGTCTGGCTGACATCGAGCAACTCGATGTCACGGTAGCCCGCTTGCCCGAGCCAACCAGTCAGCGTGGTCAGACTGGGAATGGCCCAGACGTTGCGCATCTGTGCATAGCGTTCGCGCGGCACCAGAATGTCGCCTTGATCCTCGGGCAATACCAGGGTTTCCAGCAGGAGCTGGCCGTCGGGCTGCAGTACGCCGGCAATTTCCGCCAAGTGGGCAAGCGGCTCGCGTCGGTGGTAGAGCACACCCATGGAGAAGGCGAGATCAAAGAGCGGAGTCCTTGGTGGCAGCTGCTCGGCTGCCAACGGCAAAAGAAAAGCATTGAGCGAGCCACCAGCTAGCTTGCGGAGCATTTCGAACTGGATCAGATAGCGCGGGGTAGGGTCGATACCGAGCACGCGGTCGGCACCCTGTCCCAGCATGCGCAACATGTAATAGCCGTTGCCACAGCCGATATCCAAAATCGAACGGCCGCGCAGATCACCAAGGCGGGGTGCAAAGCGATTCCATTTCAGATCGGAACGCCACTCGGCGTCCAGCCCGATGCCATAGAGACTAAAGGGGCCCTTGCGCCAGGGTTTGATGGCCAGCAGCAGGCTCTGAATTTTCTCTTGCAGTTGGGGGTCAAGTTCGGCGGCGGTGCCGATGCGTGCCTCGCAGGCGAAATCGATAGAAGCAGGCTGCAGGGTCGGCATGGTGTCGAGG
>JAYQPQ010000084.1:0-5396 GCA_038145405.1 Porticoccaceae bacterium
ACTCATTACCCTGCGCCACGCGCGCTGCCTCGAACAGGCTGGGCGTTGTAGGAGCTTGTAGCGCGTATCCAGTGACCTGCGCACCGAGCTGTTGCAGCCACAGGCTCAGCCAGCCGCCCTTGAAGCCGGTGTGTCCGGTCAGGAAGACGCGCTTGCCTTGCCAGAAGACCGGATTCACGGCCACACCTTCCAAGGCGCCTGGTCGCTCTGCCACAGTTCTTCCAGGTGGGTCTTGTCGCGTAGGGTATCCATGGGTTGCCAGAAGCCATGGTGCTGATAGGCCGCCAGCTGGCCCTGCTCGGCCAGCATTTCCAGCGGCGCGCGCTCCCAGATGCACTCGTCTCCGTCGATCAGGTCGATGACTGCGGGCGAGAGCACGAAGAAACCGCCGTTGATCGTGCAGCCATCACCCTTGGGCTTTTCCTTGAAGCTCAATACTTTGGCGCCGGCCATATCCAGCGCGCCAAAACGGCCCGGGGGATAGGCTGCAGTGAGTGTTGCCTGTACCTTCTGTTTCTTGTGAAAGGCCACCAGCGCGGTGATGTCCACGTCGCTCACGCCGTCACCGTAGGTGAAGCAGAAGGCCTCTTCACCCTGCAGATAGGGGGCCACACGCCTGAGCCGGCCGCCCGTCATGGTGGAGTCGCCGGTGTCGACCAAGGTCACGCGCCAGGGCTCGGCGCTTTGCTGGTGCACCTGCATGCTGTTGTTGCGCATGTCGAAAGTCACGTCCGACATGTGCAGGAAGTAGTTGGCGAAGTATTCCTTGATGAGGTAACCCTTGTAACCGCAGCAGATGATGAAGTCGTTGACGCCATGCTGGGCGTAGATCTTCATGATGTGCCAGAGGATGGGTTTGCCACCGATCTCGATCATCGGCTTGGGCTTGAGGTGGGTTTCCTCGGAAATGCGGGTGCCAAGGCCTCCGGCAAGGATGACGGCTTTCATGAGTTGCGTGCTGAGTAGGTTGGGCGGGCGTGGCGCAAAGGTTGAATGATACCTAGGGTAGTCAGGCTTCTACTGGCTGGCACCTGGTACGAGCAGACCGCGCTGCTGCAGGTCTTCACAGACGCGATCGACCACGGTCTGCATCACCTGTTCTGAGCTGAAGCGGCGGGCCGCCGGGCTGCACAGGAAATCGCGGATGGTCTGCTGGTAGCGCCGGTAACGCGCATCGTCGATGGTCAGCAGATGCCGGTGCACCTCGGCAGTGTCCCGGAAGCGGCGCCGGTCGACATAACAGTCCTGGGGGACGAGCTCGGCCACATTGTCGGCGCCCCAGTAGACGGGCACACAACCATGCACCAGGCTGTCGAGCATCTTTTCCGTCACGTAGTTGGCGATGTCCCGGTTGTTTTCGTAGCACCAGGAGAAACGCGTCCGGCGCAGTGCGTCGCCCTTGTCGCTGAGCTGGCCACGGTAGCTCGGAAAGGGAGGGATGCCGAGCAGGCGGGTCTTGAGGCGCGAGCCCAGCCGTGCCAGCCGCCCGGCTGCGGTGAAGGCCGGTGTGGCCTTGTCCCAGCCCAGGCCGTAGAGCTCGAAACTCTGCGGTGCGTGTTTTTCGTACCAGCGGATGGTCTTGAGGCGCTCCACGTAGAGATCGGTCGCCAGCACTTCCTTGAAGGCTTTGTTGGCGTTGATCAGGCAGCTGAAGACGGGGCGGTGTTGCGGCCCAGGAAAATCCTGCCAGACCATAGGGTGAGGGATGAGGATGGGCACCACGTTTGGCAGGTGCTGCAGGCGTACATCCCAGGCAAAGGTCAGGTCGAAGCGGACGCAATAGTCGCTGTTGGCGTTGAGCTTGTTGATGTTGGGGTTTTCCAGCGCCAGCAGGTAGCGTGGCACGCTGGGGGGGGAAAGCTCCCGCCCTTCGAGGTGCAGCTCAAAAGCGACAGGTCGGCCCTGGTTCAGGTCCGGCGTGTTGATCTCGATGCCGCGTTCCATGAACTTCTGCCGCAGCAGGCGGGGGGTATAGGTCGGGTTGTGGCGATGGACCAAGTCATCATCGGCGAACAGCGAGTTATTGACGCGCCCTTCGGCGTGGATATTGGCGTAGATCACTGTTTGGGCAACCATTTCACGATGGCACGTCGCAGCAGCGACTGATACGTGTCTAGGCGCAGGTAGCGCGTGTAGCGGTACCGATCTAGGAAGGCACGGGCTAACTGGAGGCGGTCGGGTGTGGGTCTATCCTCGTCGCGCAACAGCGTCTTGTAGATGAAAGAGCAGCGGTAGTCCTCCAGAAGGCCCTTGCCCCATCGCGGTCGTTTGCGCTTCAGAAAGGCCAGCACGCCAAGGCGGTCGCGTCGCGACTCGGTCATGCCGTCATTGCCGCCATGGAGCCGGTATGTCATCAGGGGCTCGCGTATCCAGACGACCGGCCCTTTTTCAGCCAGTCGAAGCAGCCAGGTGGTATCCGAGTACTTGCCGCCGTCGGGGACGATTCGTGCATCGCCCACCAGCTCGCGCTTGTAGATATAGCTTGGGAAGGGGGCTACACCCGATTGTCCGCGGGCGAAGTAGCGATAGGCCAGATCTCGCGCGCTGGCGATGGTTTCGTAGTCGCCTATCGACTGGAAGGAAGGTCTCGCTTGAAGGGTTCCCTTTACCTCCGTCCATGCGTTGCAGCCGATCGCGATGGCCTGTGGATAGGCGGTCGCCGCTTTCTTCATGCACATGACGAATTCTGATCCCATGATGTCATCGTCGTGGAAAAGACAGAAGTACTCGCTTTCGCGTGCTTCTTCTATGCATCGATTGAAATGATCGAGCGGCGGCAACATCGGAACGCGTCGTCGGTAGTCTGTTTGCGGGTAGCTCGCCTCGACCATGTGTTCGACGGCGTCCGTGCTGGAGTTATCCGAAATGATCAGGTGACACGCTTGGTCCGTCTGCGCCAGCACGGAGGCGATGGCCAGCCGGGCATCGTCCGGGCGGTTGTGACAGAGTACGAAGACGGTCAGAGTTGTCATGTTCAGATCCGGCCCAGGCGACGGCGCAGGCGCCGCCCCGTACGTGCCAGCCAATTGCCACCTTCGCGCGGCCAGTCCATGTCGCGCTCCCAAGCCGACTGGTAGATCACTCCACAGTACAGGCGGGCCAGATCCTGCTCGGTGACGCCGGCGCGGCGCTCCTTGTCGTACTGCCAGGCGTAGTGGTAGACCTTGAATAGCGCCTGGCACGGTCGCACGGGGACGGCCTGGTAGGCCAGCAAGGCTTCGCCATACCAACGCGATTCGATCGGAGCCTGGGTGATGGCGTCGGCCAGGTTCATGCTGCGCAGTTGCAGGAAACGCTCATCCAGGCTTTCCCAGACCGCCCGGTGCCAGACCAACGGGAAGGGGCCAAAGCTGTATCGCCGGCCGGTTCGACCGAAAAGTTGCTGAATCAGGTCAGCTTCTCGGCTGAAGTCATCCAAGACCCGCCGTCGACCATGTCGCAGCGCATCCTCCAGCAGGTCGTGCGCCTCATCCAGCATGGTGTAAGGCGTGCCATCCGGCGTGATGAAGTCGGCCAGGCCGAAGGGCCGGATGAAGACCGCGTCGGAATCCAGGCAGAGGTAGGCAGTCCCGTGGCCCAGGCGCCAGAACTCCGACTTGATGACCTGTTGGGCGAGGTAGCCGGGCATGGCGCGGACCTGCTCTAGGCCGATGCGCGGCGAGGCTTCGATGATGTCCTCGTCAGCTAGTAGATGCACCTCCAGGCCGGCGAGATGCTCGCGAAACAGGGGTAGGTCGCTTTTCGGAACGGACACGTAAAAAGGAATGTCGTCGTGGTTGAACTGCTGGACCGAACGCGCCAACCGAGTAACCCGCTTGAGGTCAATACTGTAGCTTTTGCAATAAAGAACCAAAGGTCTCATCGGTCTAGATGTACAGATGGGTAAGGCCTCAGCATGCGCATCAGCACAAGCATTTAAAGCATTCGAAAACCTAAAAAACTCGTCTGCAGTCTTTCGTTTGACGCCAAAAAATTCGATCGAATATTGCCATTTTTTAGCCTCATGACTGCATGCGCGTGAGGTTGGCGTAGTACCCGCCAAGTTGCACCAATTCCATGTGGGTGCCGATTTCCACGATGCGGCCCTGGTCCAGAACAAGGATCTGGTCCGCACGCTCGATGGTGCTCAGCCGATGGGCAATGACGAGTGTGGTTCGGTTCTTCATCAGCGTGGCCAGAGCGGCCTGAACCTGTCGCTCGGATTCGGTATCCAGCGCCGAGGTGGCTTCGTCCAGAATCAGGATGGGCGCATTTTTCAGCAGCGCGCGTGCAATAGCGATGCGCTGGCGCTGTCCGCCAGACAATTTGGCACCATCTTCGCCGATGGTCGTATCCAGCCCTTCAGGCAGTTGCTGAATGAAGTCCCAGGCGTGGGCAGCTTTGGCAGCTGCGACGATTTCGTCCCTTGTGCAGGTCTCCGGCGAGCCGAAAGCAATATTGGCTGCCAGGGTATCGTTGAACAGCACAATATCCTGGCTGACTAGCGCAATATTGTTTCGAAGGCTGGTTAATGTGACTTTTTGGATATCGATTTCATCAATCAGGATTCGACCAGAAGTGGGGTTGTAAAGTCGGGGAAGCAGCGCACTGATAGTAGTTTTACCCCCACCAGATGCCCCGACCAGCGCGAAGGTTGCACCAACCGGAATGATAAAGCTCACATCATCTAAGGCAGTTCGGTCCGAGTTTGGGTAGCGAAACTGCACTTTATCGAACTGAATTTTTCCTCTCGCTTTTCCAAGCCCGATAGTGCCAATATCGCGTTCAATTTCACCATCCATCAACTCAAAGACGCTTTCGCAGGCCGCCAAGGAACGCTGCAAGTTGATGTTGACAGTACTGAGTTGCTTAATCGGCGCGATCAGCATAAGCATCGCAGTGATAAAAGAAATGAATCCACCAGCGGTGGATGAGGCCGCCCCAGTCGTATGACCGAGCGCTATAAAAATGATTCCGGCCACAGCAACCGATGCCGCAAGATGGGTTATGGGCGTGATGGCCGAAGCCGGGACCGCCTCTCGCATCACTGCCCGGCGAATCGCGGCGAGATTGCGCTCGAAGCGTGTAGACATTTGCTTCTGCGCCCCAAAAATTTTGACGACTTTTTGCCCGTTCACCGATTCCTCCACGGTATGGGCGAGCGTTCGGATGGCCTGAACTGTCATGCGGCTCGACTGGCGCATCCGGTGGCTGAAGCTCTTAATAATGATCGCCAAGACCGGTCCGACGGTAAGCGTAAGCAAAGTCAGCTTCCAGTCCAAATAAAATAGGTAAGTCAGCAAAGCAATCGAAGTGAACGACTCGCGCACTATCGTGACGAGCACCGTTGTCGTCGCTTGGTTGGCTGTTCCGATGTCACCCAATATTCGGGTTATGAGCTTTGCGGAGGACTGCTC
>JAYQPQ010000085.1:0-5370 GCA_038145405.1 Porticoccaceae bacterium
GCTCCGGCAAAATGGCTTATGCCCTTGCCAGTGCAGCGCGGCGGCTGGGCGCTGAGGTTTGTCTGGTGTCCGGACCCGTAGCGCTCGAACCCCCTCGATCCGTCGATCTGGTTGCGGTTGAGAGTGCCGAGCAGATGCATCAGGCGGTGATGGACAGGCTGCCCGGCGTAGATATTTTTATCGCTGCAGCAGCAGTGAGCGACTACCGGCCGCTGGCCCCGGCGGCCCAGAAGATCAAGAAGCACAGTGACACCATGCAGATTGAGCTGGTGCGCAACCCGGATATTCTGGCGGATGTGGCTAGACTCAGCCCACGCCCCTATGTCGCGGGCTTCGCTGCCGAGTCGGAAAATCTGCTGGAGAATGCGTGCAGCAAGTTGAGCGCAAAGCGAGTCGATCTAGTCATCGCCAACGACATCTCCCGCACTGACACCGGCTTTAACAGCGACGAAAACGAATGCTGGCTGGTTGGCCCAGGTTATGAGCACAGAATCGAGCGCAGGGCAAAGGGCCTGATCGCCGAAGCCATTTTGGTGCATATCGCAGACAAGCTTGAGCCACAAGGCTAACCTGAAAAGTAAATCCTTGCTAACATGCCGCTCGATCGACGGGAAGACAGGCCATGACAACCACTCGAAGCCTATCCGCATTTCGCCCCTTATTGCTGCTTTTGCCGGTGCTCTTTTTGGGTGCCGCTGCGGCCATGTATTTCCTTTATCAAGACAAGCTCGAGGCGGCGGAGTTGGCTCGGGATCAGGCCATACAGGCTGAGGCTGACAGCCGCCTTGCGCTGGTCAACACCCAGGTGCGCGACCTGCGCGCGCAGGTCATTCAGACTGGCGAGCTCCTGTTGCGACAGTTACCCCTGCCATTGAGCAATTTGCCGCTCATTCTGCTGCGCGAACTCGATCAGGACATGGCGCGTCGAGAAATGCCCTGGGGCGAGGTTTTCGTGGTCAGCCTCGATCCGGATGCACGCCAGTTTCATTATGAAAGCCGCCAGTTCCAGACCAATCTGTTGTTTCTGGCAACCCAGGGCGAGAGTGTCGGCCCGCAGGCCATTCCCCTTGCGGAGGGGTTTGAGCTCTTTATCGCCGAGCCGCTTAGCAGCGCCGAATGGGTTGTCGTGGCACGGGTACGCGAAGACGGGCTGAGCACGCAGTTGTCGCAGGGGCTGATTGGCGTGGACCAGGTGGTACTGGAACAGCTGGCGGGCAACGCCGATGCCATGGAACTTTACCGGTTCGGCGAGACGCCGGCCGCAGAACCCGTGTATCGCAATACCAACGTGACGGATTGGCGCCTGAGTTTTGCGCCTTCACAGGCTTTTCTCGATCGCTACGCCAACGCCGGCAGAATGCCCTACCTGCTGATCTATGTATTTACTGCGCTGACCCTGGTTAGCGCAGCCCTTGCCGCCTGGCTGCTGGTCAAGGGCCCCGGATTGGCGCTGCAGCAGGCCGAAGTTGGAGCCGAAGGCAACGCCGACCAACCGCGTCGACGCTCGGCAGCTAGCAAAGCGTTTGCAGAGGAAGCCGATGAGGATGTGCAAGACGCGCAGAACGAGGCGCAAGCCAGCGATGCGCTGCGCGCCGAAGATGACTTCGTGGCCCTGACTGCTGACCGTCTGCCGGTCAAAATATTCCGGGCCAACGACATTCGCGGTCTTGCCGGCGAGCAGTTGACCGAAGATTTTGCCCGCCATTTGGGGCGATGTTTTGCGCCACTTGCCCTGGCCTCCGGTGCGCAGCGCGTCTTTGTTGGCCGCGATACGCGCAAGTCCAGCGAGTCCCTCTGCCGGTCCTTGATTCAGGGTTTGCTTGAATCGGGTTGCGATGTGGTGGATGTGGGATTGTGCGCGACACCTCTGCTGGCCTGGTGCATGAAACAGCGCGAGGGTACGGCTGCCATTATGGTGACGGCGAGCCATAGTCCGCCGGACTACAACGGCTTCAAGCTGGTACTGGGGGGCGTCACCCTGCATGGTGATAGAATTCGCAAGCTGCGCGAGGCCATGGTTCGAGCGCACTTCAGCTATGGCAAAGGCACCCTGGCCAAGCTCGACCCGACAGAGGACTATCTCTACGCACTGGAAAAGGATATTGCGCCGCTCAAGGGCATCAAGGTTGTGGTGGATGGCGCCAACGGCTCGGCGGGCCCGCTGGCGGCAAAGGCATTCGCTGCTCTGGGGTGCCTGTTGCAGCCGCTCTATTGTGACCCGGACGGCAAGTTTCCCAATCATCTGCCCGACCCCAGTCAGCCGGAAAACCTCAAGGATCTTTGTGCCCAGGTCATCAAGTCCGAAGCGCACCTCGGCATCGCCCTCGATGGCGATGGTGATCGCATGGTAGCTGTGGCGAACAATGGCATTCCGCTGGATCCGGATCAGACTATGATGCTATTTGTCGAGCAGGTGTTAACCATCAACCCGGCGGCCACTGTCGTCGCCGACGTCAAATCCTCGCGCACCCTGACAGACTTTATCGAAACTCTGGGCGGTCGCTCCCTAGTCTGCCGCTCGGGACGCAGCTTTGTGCAAAGCGCCTTCCGCGAGAGCGGCGCATTGCTGGCAGGCGAATACAGCAGTCATTACTTCTTTGGCGATCGCTGGATCGGTTTTGACGACGGCATCTACGCGGCCGCGCGCCTGTTGGAGATTCTGGCGCTTTACAACAAGCCGATGTCAGAGCTGGTGGAGGCACTGCCAAAGAGTTTCTGCACCGCTGAAATCCTGGTGCCGGTACCGGACGAGGACAAGTTCAACCTAGTGCAGCGCTTTGTCGAGTCTGCGCACTTTCCGGGCGCCAAGCTACTGGAAATCGATGGATTGCGAGTGGAGTACCGCGAAGCCTGGGGCCTGGTACGCGCCAGCAATACCTCGCCGGCCCTGACTCTGCGATTTGAAGGTCGTAGCGAGGGCGCCATGGAAAAGCTGAAATCCATGTTTCGTGATCAACTTCTGGCCCTGGCGCCGGAACTGCAATTGGACATCTAGCCATGCCTCTGAGCGTCGAACAAGCCAAATCCTTTGCCTCGGTTTTGTCTGAGGCATTGCCCTACATCCAGAAGTTCACCGGCAAGACCGTAGTGGTCAAGTATGGCGGCAACGCCATGACCGAGGACGCGCTCACCCATAGTTTTGCCGAAGACATCGTCATGATGAAACTGGTGGGAATTAACCCCATCGTGGTGCATGGTGGCGGCCCCCAGATTGGCGAACTGCTGAAAAAGCTCAATATCGAGAGCCGTTTTCATCAGGGCATGCGTATTACCGATGGCGCCACCATGGACGTGGTCGAAATGGTGCTAGGGGGCACAGTGAACAAGCAGATCGTCAACCTAATCCACCAGGCGGGCGGCTCGGCTATTGGCCTCACCGGCAAGGATGGGCGCCTGATTCTGGCCAAAAAAATGCTGGTGAAGAACACCGCGCCGGAAATGCAGGCGTCCGAGATTATCGACATCGGCCACGTTGGCGAAGTGGTGTCCATCGACACCCGGGTGCTTGACACTCTTGTGGCCAGCGATTTTATTCCGGTGATTGCGCCGATTGGTGTGGATGCCAAAGGCCAGTCCTACAATATCAACGCCGATCTTGTTGCCGGTAAAATCGCGGAAGTTACCCGCGCGGAAAAACTCATGCTGCTTACCAACGTGCCAGGCCTGCAGAACAAACAGGGCGAAGTATTGACCGGTCTTACCGTGCAGCAGATTCACGATTTGGTCGCCGACGGCACCATCTCCGGTGGCATGCTACCGAAAATACAGTGCGCCATGGACGCCGTCCAATCCGGCGTTCACTCCGCCCACATCGTCGATGGCCGCGTTGCGCACGCGGTACTCCTGGAGATTTTCTCCGACACCGGCGTGGGCACACTCATTACCGCTGGCAACGAATGAGCAGGGAGCACTGATGAAAAGAGGACAACGCCGGGAGGAAATTCTGCAGACGCTGGCGCGATTGCTGGAGGATCGCTCTGGAGCGCCCATTACCACGGCACGTCTCGCCGCTGAGGTGGGAGTATCCGAGGCGGCTCTCTACCGCCATTTTCCCAGCAAGGCCAAAATATACGATGCCCTGGTTGATTTCATCGAAAACGCAATTTTTCCGCGCATCACTGCCATTCTCGCCAATGAAAATTCCGGTGAGGAGCGCTGTCGCCGCATTGCCGAATTGATTCTCGGATTTGCTGCCGCCAATCCGGGTTTGACCCGCATCCTCAGTGGCCATGCGCTGGTGGGAGAACACGAGCGCCTGATCTCCCGCGTCAATCAAATTCTGGGTCGACTGGAATTGCAGTTCAAGCAGGTACTCAGGGAAGCAGAGGTCGATGAAGGGTTGCGCACCCAGGATACTCTCGGCGTCAGCGTCGGGCTGCTCACTGCCTTTATCGATGGCAAGCTAATTCGCTACGTGCGCTCGCACTTTGCGCAGAAGCCAAATGCCGAGTGGCCCAACGAGTGGCCCATCTTGCGCCAGGCTATGTTCCGCTGACTAGTTCAGCGGTTTGATTTCATTGAAACGGGCGATCTTGGCAGAAAATTCGTCGATGATGGCCTGCTTTTCCTCGGCCCGCTGCAGCAACTGTTGGTCTAGGTTGCGCACCATGCCATCCAGTTCATCGATGCGTGCACTGATCTCTTGCGGAACCTCGCGGCTTTCGGCGCGATAGGTGCTGGCGCCGGAGAGTTCCTTGTCGAGCTCTTTGGTGATGACGCGGCGATCCGATAACAGAATGTCGATCTGACGCTCTACGCCGGGGAGTCGCCGGTCGCGATGAGCGGCAATCTCTTCCACGCTGCTGTAACTGCTGAGCAGGATATTGTCCGCGGCTTGCTGCTCGGCATCGGCTTAGCCCGCCTGGGTCACCTTCGGCGGTGCGCGTCGCACCAGGCTGCCCTGGGCGTTCAAGACGTCATAGCCCTTGTCCACCTACTCGGCAGGAATGGTCAGTTCCATGCGCATCACGCCGTTGGCGTCGCGGTAGCGATAGTATGCCTGGGCATGCAGCCCGGTCGGAAACAGGCTGGCCAGACTGCAGGCCAGAACAAGCGAGCGAATTGGGTTCATAGCGAAGCTCCGTAGGCTGCCCAATACGCGTCCATGCGTTTAAGCAGGTCGGTATCGGCCAGTTCACCAGCGATATAGTGTCGAATATCTTCCATCCCTACAATGCTGTAAACCGCAATGCCGTCTGCGGCCAATTCCTGGGATGCCGATTGGTCGCTGCTCAGACCGCGCTCCTGGCGGTCCAGGCCGATGAGGACGGCCAGCTCACTAACACCCTCCTGGTGCAGTATGCCAGTAACTTCGCGCACGGCCGTACCCGCCGTAATAACGTCGTCCACGATGAGAGCGCGCCCCTGCGC
>JAYQPQ010000086.1:0-5307 GCA_038145405.1 Porticoccaceae bacterium
CTCCCATGGCGCCGGCATCCTGAACAAGGGTGTCCAGAAGCGGAATCAGGCTCTCGCCACCCTGCAGACCAAAGCGCTTGACGCCTGGATACTTGCCATCGAGGTGTTGCTCGAGTCCTTCGGCCGATGTCAGGCCGGCCAGCAGGTTGAGTTCCCGCTCGCGACTGAGCTTGGGCACACCGCGATTCTGCTCAACCTGCTGCTGAAGCCAGCGCTTCTCCTCGAGGTCGGTGATGTGCATGGTCTCCACGCCAACGGTGCCGGCGTAGGTCTGCTCGGCGGCGGCGAGAATGTCGCGCAGCGGAGCGATGTTGTCGGGGAAACCAAAGAAGGTAGTACCGGTGCGGAACTTGGTATCCAGATCGGCTTCATTGAGACCGTGATACTCAAGGCTCAGGGCTCTGGAATGGTGTCGCTCGGCCAGCCCCAGGGGGTCGAGATTGGCCTTGGTATGGCCGCGATGGCGGTAACCCGCCAGCAGCTCCATGACTTGGACCTGTTTGCGCTCGTGTTCGAGCGCCTCTTCGCTGAGATCGTCCATACCAGCGCGGCGTCCCGGTGCCTGGCGCGCCTGGGTACGAAAATACTGCTGCACGCCCTGATGAGAAATATCGGTAACCGCGCCGTTTACTCGGGGTAGGGAATCAAAGAACTGACGCCAGTTCTCGGCAACGGATTGAGGATCGGTCAGGTACTGCTCAAAAAGCGCTTCTATGTAGGGTGCATTACCTCCCGAGACCAGGGAGGAACGCCACCAACTCTGCATATCCGGTTCGTTACTCATCGGATTTGGTTTAGGTACCTCGCTGCAGCAGCATATGGCGAATGTGGCCGATGGCCTTGGTCGGATTCAGCCCCTTGGGGCAGACGGCGACACAGTTCTGGATGCCGTGACAGCGGAATACGCTGAAGGGGTCCTCGAGACCAGCCAAGCGTTCTTCGGTAGCGGTATCGCGGCTGTCTACCAGGAATCGATAGGCCTGCAGCAGCCCAGCTGGGCCGATGAACTTATCCGGATTCCACCAGAACGACGGACAGGAGGTGGAACAGCAGGCGCACAGGATGCATTCGTACAGACCATCGAGCTTTTCACGCTCTTCGGGCGACTGCAGACGCTCAATGGCAGGCGCCGGCGTGTCATTGATCAGCCAGGGCTTGATCTTTTCATACTGGGCATAAAACTGGCTCATATCGACCACCAGGTCGCGGATGACAGGTAGACCGGGAAGCGGGCGAATCACCAGTTTGCCGTGCTTGACCACATCGTTAATGGGTGTAATGCAAGCCAGGCCATTTTTGCCCCCCATGTTGAGGCCATCGGAACCACACACGCCTTCTCGGCAGGAACGCCGAAAGGAAAGACTGGTGTCCTGTGCCTTCAACAGTTCCAGCACATCCAGCACCATGAGGTTTTTGCCCCCGGTGTCCAGCTGGTAGTCCTGCATGTAGGGCTTGCTATCGGTTTCCGGGTTGTAGCGGTAAACACTGACTGTCAGCACGATATATCCTCGCTATCAGTAGGTTCGGATTTTCGGTTCGAAGGTCGGCACCGACTTCGGCGAGAAGTTCACAGCCTTCTTGCGTATCGAGCGATCTTCGGGGAAATAGAGCGAATGGCACATCCAGTTGGCGTCGTCGCGATCCGGATAATCTTCGCGCGCATGCGCTCCGCGGGACTCCTTGCGCTCCAGCGCAGCACGGCCGGTCGCCTCGGCGACCTCGAACAGATTCTGTACCTCGAGGGCTTCGATGCGGGCCGTATTGAAGGCCTTGCTGCTGTCGGCCAGCGCAATATTCTCGACGCGCTCCCGCAGGGCGTCGAGTTCCTTCACGCCCCGCTCCATATCGTCGCCGCGGCGGAAAATGCCGAAGCAGGCTGACATGGTGCGCTGCAGATCGGCCCGAACCTGAGCGGCGCTCTCACCGGTCTTGTTATTCTCCAGGCGGTTGAGACGCGCCATGGCAGTTTCAATATCGGAATCCGAGGGATCGCTGTACTCAATGCCCTCGCGCAATACCTTCTCCAGATGCAGGCCGGTAGCGCGACCGAACACCACTAGATCGAGCAGTGAGTTGCCACCGAGGCGGTTGGCTCCGTGCACGGAGACACAAGCCGCTTCGCCGCAGGCATAGAGGCCGGGAATCACCTGCTCGTTGCCCTGCGCATCCAGGGTCAACGCCTGGCCGTGAATATTGGTTGGGATGCCACCCATCATGTAGTGACAGGTTGGCACCACGGGAATCGGCTCCTTGGCCGGATCCACGTGGGCAAAGGTCTTGGCCAACTCGGTGATGCCGGGCAGGCGCGAGCCCAGCACTTCTTCACCCAGATGATCCAGCTTGAGCATGACGTGGTCGCCATCCGGACCACAGCCGCGACCCTCGCGAATTTCCGTGGCCATGGAGCGGGCCACCACATCGCGGCTGGCCAGATCCTTGGCATTGGGCGCGTAGCGTTCCATAAAGCGCTCGCCGTCCTTGTTGATCAGGTAGCCACCTTCGCCGCGGCAACCCTCGGTAACCAGCACACCTGCACCGTGAATACCCGTGGGGTGGAACTGCCACATTTCCATGTCTTCCACCGGAGCCCCGATACGCATGGCCATGCCGATTCCATCGCCGGTGTTGATGTGGGCGTTGGTGGTGGAGGCGTAAATACGCCCCGCTCCACCGGTAGCACAGACGGTAGCCTTGGATTTTACAAACACCACTTCGCCAGTCTCGATTTCGATGGCGATAACCCCCACTACGGCGCCCTGCTGGTTGCGCACCAGATCCACGGCGAACCATTCATTTAGGAAAGTGGTATTGCTCTTCAGATTGTTCTGATAAAGGGTGTGTAGCAAGGCATGACCAGTTCGGTCAGCTGCAGCACAGGTGCGCGCGGCCTGACCGCCCTCACCGTAATTTTTCGATTGACCGCCAAAGGGACGCTGATAGATCCGTCCGTTCTCGAAGCGGGAAAAGGGCAAGCCAAAATGATCCAGCTCCAGAATGGCCGCCGGGCCTTCGCTGCACATGTATTCGATCGCGTCCTGGTCGCCAATGTAGTCGGAGCCCTTAACGGTATCGTACATATGCCAGCGCCAATCGTCGTTCGGGTCGGCACTGGCAATGGCGCAGGTAATACCGCCCTGGGCGGATACGGTGTGCGAGCGGGTCGGAAACACCTTGGAAATAATGGCCGTCTTGAAGCCGGATTTGGCCAGCTGCAGGCCAGCGCGCATACCCGCGCCACCGCCGCCGACGATAACACCGTCAAAATTCATGGTTTTCATGGTCGCCATCTCATTACCTCCAAAGCACGTCGATGCCGACCAGTATCACGACGGCCATCACCAGGAAAATCACAAGTTGCAACGCCAGACGCAGCGCTGGAGCAAAGCCACCCAGCAGACGCAGGGTGACGTAGTCGGTAAGCACGCCCCACAGACCGATCCATACGTGGGCCAGGGTCATGACCAGGGCGATCAGGCTGAAGATGCGCATCCAGAGGCTGCCGAACAGTCCAGCCCACTGAACATAGGTCAGACCTGGATTAGCGACAATGTAAAACAGGATAAACAGGAAATAGGCCGCCAGCACGACGGCACTGATGCGCTGAAACAACCAATCATAGAGGCCATTGCGCCCAAAGCTGGTGACTGCGGTTACACGGCCCATAGCCAGCCTCCCATTACCAGAATCAGTGCAGCAGACAGCACAAAGACTGCCTTGGCTCCGGCACGCCCGCCCTGGAGCGACTCACCGATGCCGAAATCCATAAAAAGATGACGCACGCCGGCTACCAGATGGTAGATAAAGGCGGCCAGCGTCAGAAAGGTGGCCAGCTTGCCCAGGCCGCTGTGCAAAATGCCTTGCGCTTGAGCAAAGCCCTCCGCGGATTCCAGGCTCAGCGCCAGCATCCACAACATAAACAGCAGGCCGGCACAGAGCAGGACGCCGGTAACGCGGTGGGTGATGGAAACGTAAGCCGTAACGGGCAGTTGGATGGTAGCGAGGTCCAGATTGACTGGACGATTGTTCACAGAAGATATCTTCACAATAAGAATGCTCGTCGGAACAGATTGAGTTCGGAAAATGGCGCTGATCAGGCGCCCCTCGGTGCGGCGCGGATTCTACAAGCTGAGCGGCTTTAACTCAATTCAGATATGGTAAAAGCCACAAAAAAAAGCAAATTGCAATCGAACGTCCGCGCTATATTATAATGCAACGCATCATCGTTCGCTCGCCCCGTCGCGGATATCGCCAAGCTGCACCCCGAGCTGCCTCTCGTCAAACCGGAAACCTCCGGATAGGGGCATCCTTCAAGGTTTCAATTCCGCCGGCGAGTCCCTAGTATAAGCGCGCCGATAATGATCGACCTCTTGCCATAAAAAGGAGCCCGAGATGACCAACCGTAAAGCCATATTGAGCATTGATGGCCACGACAAGCCCGTTGAACTGCCGGTTTATTCGGGAACCTTGGGGCCGGATGTCATCGATATCGGCAGCCTCACCTCTAAGGGCTTCTTTTCTCTCGACCCTGGCTATGCCTCTACTGCCTCCTGCAAATCCGCCATTACCTATATCGACGGCGACGAGGGCATTCTGTTGCACCGCGGCTACCCTATCGAACAACTGGCTGAGCAGGCCGACTATCTGGAAGTCTGTTACCTGCTGCTGAACGGCGAGCTACCCAATGCCGAGCAGAAGGCCGAGTTCGACTCTATCGTGCGCAATCACACCATGGTGAATGAGTCGGTTGCCCACTTCCTCGATGGCTTCCGCTACGACGCCCACCCCATGGCAATGCTCTGTGGCGTAGTCGGCGCGCTATCGAGCTTCTACCACGATTCGCTGGACATCCATAACGAGGAGCACCGCAACATCACCACCATGCGGCTGATCTCCAAGATGCCCACCATTGCCGCCATGACCTACAAGCACTCCATCGGTCAGCCGGCTATGTACCCACGCAATGATCTGGATTACGCGTCGAATTTCCTCTACATGTTGTACGGCACGCCCTGCGAGAACTACGACGTCAATCCCGTACTCGCCCGAGCCATGGACCGTATTTTTATCCTGCACGCCGATCACGAACAGAATGCCTCCACCTCCACCGTGCGCCTGGCCGGCTCCACTGGCGCCAACCCCTTTGCCTGCATCGCCGCTGGCATTGCCGCGCTGTGGGGTCCGCTGCATGGCGGCGCCAATGAAGCAGTCATTCGCATGCTGGAGACGATCGGCGATGTAAAAAATGTGGATTCTGCGGTTAAGCGCGCCAAGGACAAGAACGACCCCTATCGCCTGATGGGCTTTGGC
>JAYQPQ010000087.1:0-5224 GCA_038145405.1 Porticoccaceae bacterium
ATGGTGGATCAGCCCACCAACTCCAGTAACCGGCGCGATCCCATACCTGGCCATCAGCCCATTATTCCGACCTCAGTGGGCACCCCTGATCTTAGCCGAGTAGAGGAAATTGGCTTTACCGACCTGTTGCCGGGCGGCTGGATTCCTTCTACCAGTCGCGTCAATGCCTGGGCAGTGTTCGGCGTCAGAGTGCCGCGCTAGCTTTCCACTATGAAAAAACCCGCCGTTTCGGCGGGTTTTTTATTGACCGGCATTTACAGCTAGCGCTCACCGACCCATTATTCCGAAGCACTGCCTGCGCCTGCCAACACTTCGGATGAAGGACGCAGAAGCTGACCAACGCGCAGGCCTATTTAAGTTGAGTGAAATGATTGACGTACAGCATCTGGTAAAACGCTACGGCGACTTTGAAGCAGTTAAGGATGTGAGCTTTAACGTGCCGGAGGGGGAGATCTTTGCCTTCCTCGGACCCAATGGCGCTGGCAAGTCCACCACGATCAAGATGCTCACCACCCTGTTGCGTCCGACCTCTGGCAGGATTGTGATCAACGGCCACGATGCGGCGCGCGACGCCTTCGCCATTCGGCGTTCCTTCGGCATTGTGTTCCAGGACCCGAGTCTGGATGAGGAGCTAACTGCCTGGGAAAACATGGAGTTCCACGGCGTGCTCTATGACATGCCCCGCGACTTGCGGCACAAACGTATCGATGAATTGCTGAAGTTCGTCGATTTGCAGGATCGAACGCATAGTCGGGTGCGCGACTTCTCTGGTGGCATGAAGCGCCGCCTAGAAATTGCGCGGGGTTTGATGCATCAACCGAAGATCATTTTCCTTGACGAACCGACCCTGGGACTGGATCCGCAGACCCGTAACCATATGTGGTCCTACCTCAAATCGCTGAATGCCGAGCAGGGCACTACCATATTTTTCACCACCCACTATATGGAAGAGGCGGCCAAGATCGCGCAACGCATCGCTATTATTGATCGAGGCGTGATAGTTGCGACGGGAACCACGGAAGAACTGAAGGCACAAACCGGGACCGACAGCCTTGAGGCGGCCTTTCTGGAGCTGACCGGAAAAGCCATTCGTGATGAGGACAGTAGCAGCCTGGATCGGATTCGCAATATGTCGCGCATGTGGGGGCGCAACCGATGAAGACCATCTACGTGCTCTGGCTGCGACAAATCAAGCGTTTCCTGCGGTCGCCGACGCGAATCGTCGGCGCCCTGGGGCAGCCCTTACTTTATTTTCTTGCCATGGGGTTTGGTTTCGGCAGCATATTTCGTCAGGCCGGTGCCGGAAATTACATCGATTTCCTGGCGCCGGGCATCATGGGCATGGCAATTATCTTCTCGGCGGTTTTCTCCGGCATGGATCTGATCTGGGATCGCCAGTTCGGTTTTCTGAAGGAGACGTTGGTGGCGCCGGTAAGCCGGTTTAATATCATGCTCGGCCGCATTCTGGGCGGCGCGACTACCGCGGGATGTCAGGGTTTTATCGTGATCCTGATAGCCATCCTGGTAGGGTTCCGTCCGCACGATCCCTGGCTACTGCCGTTGGTGTTTTTGGTGGGAGTTCTGGTGGCCTTTCTCTTTGCCGCCTTTGGCATGCTGCTGGGCACGTTAATGCGGGACATGCAGGGCTTCCCGCTGATTATGAATTTTTTGATCATGCCGATGTTTTTTTTGTCGGGGGCGATGTTCCCGCTGGACAACGTTCCGACAGCACTTCAGGTAATCGCGCTATTTGATCCGCTTTCCTACGGCGTCGACGCACTGCGCTACTTGCTGACGGGGGTGACCCATTTCAGTCTAGCACTGGATATTGGCGTCATCGTCGGGCTGTCGATGCTGCTGGTGGTACTGGCCAGCAGCGCTTTTGGACGTATGCAGGTCTAACGCCGACCCTAGTGAGCGCCTCCCCGTTGATTGGTTTCACCGTGGAGCGCCGTTTCCCTTTGGGCAGTTAAACTACTGCACTGCCTTGTATGACCGACAAGTCAGACTGCGGCTTGAACGGGTGATGCCAGACATGCGAAAGCCGCATTCTCCGCCCCTCCCGGGTTGCCCCGGTTTTTTTGCTCTGGGGATACTACACCAGCATTCAACGGCGGCCAAGCCTCCCCTTGACTTGCCCTGCGCTACGTTTTACATTCACGGCCCGCGTGGAGCGACTCGCTGTTTCTTCACGCAGAAATAACCGGAAAGTTTGCCTTTGAGGCTTTGCGGGTTCAGGTGGGCCAATGGCCCATTTTTTATTTGTGTTTGGCGGTAACCTGGCGACCCATGCGAAAAGAGCAGATTGGCGACCTCCTGCGTCCATCCATTGAGGATCTCGGCTGCCAGTTGTGGGGGCTCGAGCTCCTCAGTCAGGGCCGGCATGCCCTGCTGCGCATCTTTATCGAGCGCGAGGGCAGCGTCACCCTGGAGGACTGCGAGAAAGTCAGTCGCCAGGTAAGCCTGGTGCTGGATGTGGAAGACCCCATCCAGACTGCCTATACCCTGGAGGTGTCCTCGCCCGGCCTGGATCGCCAATTGTTCAGTGCCGATCAGTACCCGGCATACATCGGTGCGAAGCTCAAGGTTCGCCTGCGCAGCAATTTTGAAGGGCGGCGCAATTTTACCGGCCAGTTGGTCGGGCTGGAGAAGGACGACATGGTTCTGCGGGTTGGCGAGGACGAATTGGTCTTCCCCCTGGAGAGCGTGGAAAGGGCCAATGTGGTCCCGGAATTTGACGACAATAGCAAGTGAGATAGAGCGCATGTCAAAAGAGATATTGATGGTTGCCGAAGCGGTCTCCAACGAGAAGGGTGTTCCGCGGGAGATTATTTTTGAGGCAATGGAACAGGCCCTGGCAACGGCTACCCGCAAGCGCTACGACGAGGAAGTGGATGTCCGCGTCAGCATTAATCCGGCTGATGGCTCTTACAAGACCTTCCGCCGCTGGCAGGTCGTAGACGACAACTTCGAGGAATTCGAATCCGGCATGCACCTCTACCTGGATCAGGCCGAGGAGAAGGATGCCAAACTGCAGATCGGCGATTTTTACGAAGAGCCTGTAGAGAATGTCGAATTCGGTCGCATCGCCGCCCAGACGGCCAAGCAGGTCATCGTGCAGCGCGTGCGCGACGCTGAGCGTGCCCAGGTGGTTGCCCAGTATGTCGATCGCGTTGGCGAACTGGTCAGCGGTACCGTCAAAAAAGTGACCCGCGATAGCATCATTGTTGATCTCGGTGGCAATGCCGAGGCGATTCTACCGCGCGACCAGCTGGTCGGCCGCGAAGTCTTCCGGGTCAACGATCGCGTGCGTGCCGTGCTCAAGGAGATCAGCACCGAGGGCCGCGGGCCGCAGTTGTTGCTGACCCGCTCCGCACCGGAAATGCTGATTCGTCTGTTTGAACTCGAGGTGCCCGAAATTGCCGAGCAGACCATCGAAATTCGAGCTGCTGCCCGCGATTCTGGCGTGCGTGCCAAGATTGCCGTAAAAACCAACGACGGACGCATGGATCCGGTCGGCGCCTGCGTCGGCATGCGCGGCGCGCGCGTGCAGGCGGTATCCAATGAGCTGGGTGGCGAGCGCGTCGACATTATTCTGTGGGACGACAATCCGGCACAGCTGGTGATCAATGCCCTGGCTCCGGCCGAAGTGGAGTCCATCGTCGTCGACGAGGATCGCAACACCATGGATGTTGCCGTCAACGAGGACAATCTGGCCCAGGCCATTGGCCGCAGCGGCCAGAACGTGCGTCTTGCGTCTGAGCTGACCGGCTGGAACATCAACGTTATGAGCAAGAACGACGCTGAAGCCAAGCAACAGCAGGAAAGTGCTTCCTACGTCGGTCTCTTCATGCGCGCACTGGACGTTGATGAAGACGTTGCAGTCGTCCTGGTAGAGGAGGGCTTTACTACGGTGGAAGAGGTAGCCTATGTCCCTCTGGAAGAACTCGCCAGCATTGAAGGTTTCGATGAAGAAGTCGCCAACGAACTGCGTGCCCGCGCCAAAGATGCCCTGCTGACCCAGGCGCTGGCTTCTGAAGAAAGTCTCGACGGCGGGGAGCCCGCTGCCGATCTGCTGGGCATGGACGGGATGGACCCAGATCTGGCGCAGGCGCTTGCCAAGCGCAATATCTGCACCATGGAAGATCTAGCCGAGCAGGCAGTCGACGACCTGATGGAAATAGAGGGGATGGACGAAGAGCGTGCAGCCAGTCTGATCATGACAGCTCGCGCCCCCTGGTTCGAAGAGGCCAATTCCTGAGAATTGGCAAAACGAATAGAGAGATAGCATGGCTCAAGTAACGGTAAGTGAACTCGCGAAAGTGGTAGGGGCGTCCGAAGAACGTCTGCTCAAGCAGATGCAGGAGGCCGGCCTCAAACACGAGAAAGCCAGTGACACTGTGTCCGATGAAGAAAAGCAGACCCTGCTGGCCTACCTGAAGAGCCTGCATGGCAAAGGTGATGCGGAGCCGCGCAAGATTACCTTGACCCGCAAAAAAGTCGAGACGCTGCGCACTGGTGCCAGCGGCGGTGGTCGCAAGACGGTGAGTGTGGAGGTGCGCAAGAAGCGTACCTATGTGAAGCGTACGGCCGAGGAAATCGCCGCTCAGGCCGAAGCCGAAAAAGCGGCGCAGGCCATCTCTGGTGTGAGCGAAAAGTCGTCCACCAGCAGTCGTGCCATCGATGACGTGGAAGCCAAGCGCATTGCCGCGCTGGAAGCCCGACGCCGTGCCGAAGAGGAAGAAAAAGAGCGCATTGCCGAAGAGGGCAGAGTGCGCCGTGAAGAAGAGCAAAAACGTCGCGATCGCCACGATCAAGCGCGCCGTAAGCGCGATGAATCTGCGGTCGCCCCGGTCATTGAGCCAGTTGTTGATCCGGCGGGCGCTCCCGTGCGTCGCGATGCACTGGTAGATGACGACGAGAAGCCGAAGAAGAAAAAGGCCGGCAAATCCAAGGGACATAACCCGGTTGTCGATTCCGAAGACAAGGAATGGCACAAGCATTCGCATCGCCCGCAGGACTTCGACCTGCATGAGGAAGACGAGACCGAGGAACAGAAACGCCTGCGCTTAACCAGCGCCATGAAAGCGGTGCGGATCGAGAACAAGCATGTTTTCCGCAAGCCCACCAGCAAGGTCGTCAATGAAGTCGAGATTCCGGAAACGATCAGCGTGGGCGAACTGGCCCAGCGCATGGCCGTCAAATCCGGCGAGGTGATCAAAGC
>JAYQPQ010000088.1:0-5178 GCA_038145405.1 Porticoccaceae bacterium
AAGCCCTCATTAAATTCGCCCAAAGGGTCACCATCAATCAAACTATCGATCAGGAAACCGCGACCCTGGTTGTCGAAGAGTTGGGCCACGTTGCCGTGCCGGTATCGGCGGAAGAACAGGAACAGCAGATGCTCGAGCGGCTGCGTGCCGATGTCGAGGGCGACGAACCGCGTGCGGTAGTCGTGACGGTGATGGGTCACGTCGACCACGGCAAGACCTCCCTGCTCGATTACATACGCAAGACCAAGGTGGCAGCGGGTGAGGCGGGTGGAATTACCCAGCATATTGGTGCCTATCGGGTGGACACCTCCCACGGTCAGATCACCTTCCTGGATACCCCCGGCCACGCCGCCTTTACCGCCATGCGTGCTCGCGGCGCCCAGGTTACCGATGTGGTGATTCTGGTGGTAGCAGCTGACGACGGTGTTATGCCGCAGACCAAGGAAGCGGTCCAGCACGCCAAAGTGGCCGGCGTGCCGCTGGTGGTGGCGATGAACAAGATCGACAAGGAAGGTGCGGATCCCGATCGGGTCAAGAGCGAGCTGGCTTCGATCGACGTCATCCCCGAAGACTGGGGCGGCGATACCCAGTTCATCAAGGTTTCAGCCCACACCGGCGAAGGCGTGGAAGAGCTGCTGGAGTCGGTAGCCGTGCAGGCCGAATTGATGGAGCTGCGGGCGCCGGTCAAGGGTTCCGCCCAGGGCGTCATTATCGAATCGCGTATGGAAAAAGGCCGGGGTGTGGTTTGTACCGCCCTGGTGCAGAAGGGCACCCTGTCGCGCGGCGACATTTTTCTTGCCGGCAATACTGTGGGTCGCGTGCGTGCCATGACCGACGACCGCGGCGAGCAGGTGAATTCCGCTGGGCCCTCGGTGCCGGTTGAGATTCTTGGATTGGATGATATTCCCGAAGCAGGCGACGAGTTCCTCGTCGTCAGCGACGAGCGCAAGGCCCGCGAGATTGCCCAAACTCGTCAGTCCAAGCAGCAGCAGGAGCGCTTGTCGCGCCAGCAGTCGCAAAATCTGGAAAACATTTTCGCTAATCTAGGCGAGGGCGTGGCCAAGCAGTCGATATTGCCCATCGTGCTTAAGGCCGATGTGCAGGGCTCATTGCAGGCTATCAGTGGCGCCCTGGAGGAAATGGGCAACGACGAGGTCGCCGTTCGCATCATGTCGTCCGGGGTAGGCGGTATCAGCGAATCCGATGTCAACCTGGCGCTGGCAACCGGCTCCATCATTCTCGGTTTCAACGTTCGCGCCGATAAGACGGCACGCGATCGCGCTGAGGCGGAAAAGATTGAAATTCGTTATTACAGCGTCATCTACCAACTGATCGACGAAGTGCGCCAGGCCCTCAGTGGCATGCTGGAGCCGGAGACCAGGGAAGAGATTGTCGGCATTGCCGAAGTGCGCGATGTGTTTCGTTCACCGCGCTTTGGTCAGGTGGCCGGTTGTATGGTGATCGAGGGCACGGTCTATCGCAACAAGCCCATTCGCGTGCTGCGCGACAACGTGGTGATCTTTCAGGGTCAGCTGGAATCCTTGCGCCGCTTTAAGGACGACGTGGGTGAAGTGCGTACCGGCCTGGAATGCGGTATTGGCGTGAAGGACTATAACGACGTGCAGCCGGGTGACATGATCGAGGTGTACGACGTCACCAAGGTAAGCCGGGAACTCTGAGTCGGCCCGCTGGGTGCGACGGCAGGAGGAGCCTGTTATGAACCACGATTTTGACCGCGCCGAGCGAGTCGGCGACACCTTGCTGCGCGAGCTCGCGCTGCTGATTCAGCGCGAGTTGCGCGACCCGCGCCTGGGTATGGTGAATGTCACTGCCGTCAAGGTAACCAAGGACCTCAAGCACGCACGCGTTTTCGTCACCTTCGTCGAGACGGGCGGCGAGCAGAAAATTCTGCAGCAGATTGAGGTGCTCAATCGGGCGGCAGGTTTCCTGCGTGCCGAATTGACGCATCACATGACCATGCGCGTTATTCCCAAACTGCATTTTGAATTCGATGAATCCGTGCTTTACGGCGCGCGCATGACCAAGCTCATCGAGAAAGTGCGGGCCCGCGACACCCAGCAGGACGATTGACTGCTTGGCGCGCGGAGCCGGACGCGGCCGTCCCCTGAGCGGCGTGCTGGTGCTGGACAAGGCCTCCGGCATGACATCCAATCGCGCGCTGCAGTTGGCCAAGCGTCTGTTTGATGCCAACAAGGCCGGTCATACCGGCGCCCTCGATCCCCTGGCTACCGGTGTATTGCCGATTTGCTTTGGCGAAGCCACCAAGTTTTCCCAGTTTCTGCTCGACGCCGACAAGGGCTACCGGATCACGGCTTGCTTTGGCCGGTCCACCACCACCCTCGACGCCGAGGGCGAGGTGACTGGTGAACGGGATGCCTCGGCACTGACCGGCGGCCAGCTGGAGCAGGCGCTGGCCGAATTTCGCGGTTGGATTGATCAAATTCCCCCCATGTACTCCGCACTCAAGCAAGACGGCAGACCGCTCTACGAATTGGCACGGCGGGGCGAGGAAGTCGAGCGCCAGCCGCGCCGGGTTCGGGTCGATCGGCTCGAGCTGCTCGAATTCAGTTCGGGACCGCTGGCCAGTGCGACACTGGAGGTGGATTGCAGCAAGGGCTTCTACATCCGCAGTTTGATCGCCGACCTGGGCGAGCGCCTGGGAACCGGGGCACATGTCACCGCGCTGCGCCGTATTCGTGCCGGGAATTACCTGTTGCAGGACGCCCATTCCCTGGAGTCGCTGGAGCTGGAGCGCGGCGGCGCCGAAGCGGCAGTGCTGGACCGCCAGCTGCTGCCGCTGGACAGCCCCTTGGCAGCCCTGCCGTCAGTTATTCTGGACGGCAGTTCTGCGGAATTTTTTATTCAAGGTCAATCAGTTATAGTCGCCGAGGTCTATCGTTTTGGCGTGGAAGGCGATATAGTGCGCGTCTTCGCCGAGGGAGGTTCTTTCCTTGGCGTTGCCGAGGTTTCGGATGGTGGTCGGGTCAAACCCAAACGACTCATTGCCAGCCGCTCGTAACGTACTAGAGAGGCGCCTGTAAATATGCACGGGTGTCCTTGCTTAACAAGGCATATTTCCAGGAGACAGACAGATGTCTTTGACTGCAGTTGAGAAAGCAGAAATCGTTAAGGCCTTTGGAGCCAGCGAAACCGATACCGGCTCCACAGAAGTGCAGGTTGCACTGCTGACCGCCAACATCAATAAACTTCAATCCCATTTCGGCGATCACAAGAAGGATCACCATTCACGACGCGGTCTGATCCGCATGGTGAACCAGCGCCGCAAACTGTTGGATTACCTCAAAATCAAGAATGCGTCGGGCTATGCCGAACTGATCGAAAAACTCGGCCTGCGACGCTGATGCTAAGCCATCGATGGATGGCGTAACAAGAAGGTGAATAAGTGAATCCGATAATTAAGAAATTCCAATTTGGCAAACATAGCGTTGCCCTGGAGACGGGACGTATTGCCCGCCAGGCCACCGGCGCCGTTATGGTGACCATGGATGACGTCAGTGTGCTTTGTACCGTGGTCGGTGCAAAGGATCAGAAACCCGGCCAGGATTTTTTCCCGCTGGCTGTTTTTTACCAGGAAAAGACCTATGCGGCCGGCCGTATTCCCGGTGGCTTTTTCAAGCGCGAAGGTCGTCCGAGCGAGAAGGAGACTCTGACCTCCCGACTGATCGACCGTCCACTGCGTCCGCTCTTCCCCAAGGGCTTTATGAACGAAGTGCAGGTGATCTGTACGGTCATGTCAGCCGACAAGAACATCGACCCGGATATTCCGGCCCTGATCGGTGCCTCTGCGGCCCTGGCCATTTCGGGCATTCCCTTTGACGGTCCGGTTGGCGCGGCACGCATCGGCTTTACACAGGAGCAGGGCTACCTGCTTAACCCGACCTTTGCGGAACTGAAAGGCTCCGAACTGGACATGGTGGTGGCGGGTACCCGCGACGCTGTGCTGATGGTGGAATCCGAAGCCAAGGAGCTGCCGGAAGACATCATGCTGGGCGCCGTACTGTTCGCCCACCAGGAAATGCAGAAGGTTATCCAGGTCATCGAAGAACTGGCAGCTGAAGCTGGCAAGCCGCGTTGGGATTGGCAGCCTGCCACGGTCAATAGCGACCTGCAGCAAGCCGTTGCCGACGCCTGTCGCCAGCAGCTCGAAGCAGCCTACCAGATCATCGAGAAGCAGGCGCGTCAGTCGGCTATTGCCGAACTGCGCAGCCAGGTAGTAGCCCAGCTCGCCAATGAAGAGCAGGGCATCAGTGCGGCCGAAGTGGCCGGCCTGTTCGGCAAACTGGAGAAATCCATCGTACGCGGCCGGGTTATCGCCGGTGAACCCCGCATCGACGGACGCGACAACAAGACGGTGCGTCCCATCAGCGTCGAAGTAGGCGTGCTGCCCAAGGCGCACGGTTCGGCTCTGTTTACCCGCGGCGAAACGCAGGCTCTAGTTGCCGCAACCCTGGGTTCCCAGCGCGATTCCATGATCATCGACGCCCTCGAAGGCGAGCGCAAAGATCCCTTCATGCTGCATTACAACTTCCCGCCCTATTCAGTCGGTGAAGCCGGTCGTATGGCAGGCCCGGGTCGTCGTGAAATTGGTCACGGACGCCTCGCGCGTCGTGGTATTGCCGCCATGCTGCCTACCATCGAGCAGTTCCCCTACGCCATCCGGGTGGTGTCGGAAATCACCGAGTCCAACGGTTCCAGCTCCATGGCTTCGGTCTGTGGTTCCAGCCTGGCGCTGATGGATGCCGGTGTGCCGCTGAAGGCACCGGTGGCTGGCGTTGCCATGGGTCTGGTCAAGGAAGCCGATGGCTTTGCTGTACTGACCGACATTCTCGGTGACGAGGATCACCTCGGCGACATGGATTTTAAGGTCGCCGGAAGCGCCAATGGCGTGACCGCCCTGCAGATGGATATCAAGATCCAGGGTATTACCGAAGAGATCATGGAAGTCGCACTGCAGCAGGCGCTGAGCGCCCGTCTGCATATCCTCGCCGAGATGAATCGCGTGCTGGATGCTTCGCGTGCCGAAGTGTCGCAAAACGCCCCGCGCCTACACACGATCCGCATCGATCAGGACAAGATCCGCGATGTTATTGGTAAGGGCGGCGCCATGATTCGCTCCATTACCGAGGAGTCCGGTGC
>JAYQPQ010000089.1:0-3793 GCA_038145405.1 Porticoccaceae bacterium
GATCTACACCGAAGCGCACTCATCCGGTATGGGGGTCTCCGAAGCCTTCATCGGGCAACAGATCGTTAGCGCGCCGGATTTTCAGATCGGTGGTGCATTTTCAGAAGTCGCCTTGCGTACCTATCTCGCTTCCGTGGGTCATACAGCAGCTAGCTTTGTCGAAGCACTATCCAAAGACATCGTCACCAGCCAGCTGGCGCAGGGCATCCAGGCCACCACCCTGGTCTCCGACAGCGAACTCGCCGGTCTGCTGAGTCTGACGCGCGAATCCCGCAGCTACGAATATCTACGTCTTTCGGTGGCTAACCAGCTCGCCAATGTCGAAGTAACCGATAGCGAAATTCAGAATTACTACGACGACAACCAGGATTTGTTCCAGTTACCGGAACGGGTTGCAGTCGATTTTGTGGAGCTCGATCTCGAAGATTTGGCAAGCCAAGTCAGTGTTGACGATGCTGAGGTAAGCTCACGCTTGGCAGACTTTATTGCAAGTCAGGCTGTGCAGCGACGGGTATCGCACATTCAACTCGATGTCGGCGACGCAGCGCCTGGCCTTGTTGAGCAAATTCAAGTCGAGCTCGCCGAGGGTGCTGATTTTGCCGATTTGGCGGAACGTTATTCCGTCGATCTTGGTACTGCATCCAATGGTGGTGATCTCGGCTATACAAATGGCAGCACTTTCCCGGTAGATTTCGAGGCCGCTGCCGCGGCACTGGCAGTTGGGGAGGTTTCTGGGCCGGTGCAAACCGATGCGGGCATTCACCTCATCAAGCTTACGGAACTGACCCAGACTGAGATTGATACCGAGCTGGAAGCCTCGCTTATCCGTGCAGAACTGCAGCGTGCCAGGGCGGACGACCAGTACCAGCGCATCTTCGACCGCATGCAGGAACTGGCGTTTTCCACCGACAACCTGAGCCAGCTGCAGCAGGGCCTTGCTGATCTGATCAACCTGGACATTCAATCTACCGACGCATTCTCGCGTGACGCCGGCGATGGCATTGCGCAGAGCGCCCAGGTCCGCGCTATCGCCTACAGCGATATCGTGTTGCTCGAGCAACTTAACAGCGAAGTGATTAGTCTGGACAATGGCAGCTCGGCGGTCGTTATTCATCTGCAACAACGCTGGCCCGCCGAGATCCAGCTCTTGGCTGAGGTAAGAGAGCAGATCGCTTCGACGCTGAGCAGCCAGAAAGCTGCCGATCTGCTCGCAGCGACCGCCGCCAGCCTACTGGAGGAAGCGCGTCAGGGCGCTACGCTGGAGTCCATCGCGCGCCGGGAAAACATCCAGTGGCAAGTTAGCCTTGCGCAATCACGCGACAGCCTTGATGAAATTGCTCGCGCCGTATTTGAGCTGCCAATCAATGCAGGACTGCCCGCCATCGACGGCTTCAGCCTGGCTTCAGGTGATTACATTATCGCCCGCGTGAACGATGTGGAACCCGGTCGCATTCAGGCCCTCACTGAAGCCCAACAGGGTTCTGCGCGCCTGAGCCTGCAGCAATCCTTGGCTTCGATGGAGTGGGCGGCTTATGCCAACGCTCTGAAGAACAGCGCAAATATTGACATCCGCGTCAATCTCGACGAATCGAGCAACCTCTAAGTCGATCAGGTCAGCGCCAGCAAAATCGACATGGTTACGCTGCGCCCATCCTGAGCGCTGACTTGAAACTCCAAAACGAAGTCGTCAATTAGCACACGCTCACCTTGGCCGTCGGGCCTAGGTAAAATTTCTGCCTCGGGTCCGACTTCCAAGCGTGGCTTGGTGCGGTCCAGGCGCAGGGCCAGTTGGTGGACTCGACCCGTGGCATCAAGCGACAGCTCAATATTTTCATTTGCTTGGAAGCGCTCTGGGCTTTCTAGCAAAACCGGCCGATGACTGTCGGTAATCCTCAGAGTAATGGACATCTGTCCGGTGGCCGATAGATTCTGCGAGTTGACCTGCGGGATGCTGACCACTGAGGCCGCCAATGCCAACACAGCGCTCAGCGCGGTGCGACGAAACATCGTCTGTAAAGCCAGCACATCGGCTAGAGATTCGGGCGAAAGATGGCCTCTGGAAATAAATATATCGCCGAAGCGCGCTTTGCTCTTGCGTTGTTTCTCTAATGCTGCCTGAATGCATTCAGGTGCCACCAACAGCGTCTGCTTGAGTAAATTGCCCAGTTGGGAGCATTCGCGATAGAAGCTATCGCGCTGCTCAAAGATAGCTCTCAGTCGGTGTTGCTCGTGACCGCAATAATCGATCACGGTGCGCGATAACAGGCCATGTTCGACAAGAATATCGCCATGTTGTTTTTCGTTAATGAGATGCAGTCTGAGCGCGTTGGCGAGCTGCTTCTCGGTGAGTTGTCGCTACTTAATTAGCAGGGTGCCAGGGCGGGTATTGTGAGGAATCTCATCCTGAGAGGGCTGGTGCATTCCTTTTCACCAAGTCGGCAAACTTCTGTACTAAGTCTGACCCCGGGAAAACCCTAGGGTCAATCTCCTGTGCAAAATCGTCCGCGCACAAAAAACCCTCCCGGGGGAAGGCTTTTTTGTTTGGCTCCGCCTGCTGGGCTCGAACCAGCGACCCGCTGATTAACAGTCAGCTGCTCTACCAACTGAGCTAAGGCGGAATGACCTTTGAAAGGCCGCGTATGTTAGCCAGAGGCTTCGGGAGGGTCAATAGATTCAGGGTGAAAGACTCGCATATAATTCAACCGATGAATGAACGCAGTTTCGAGGTCGTTTCCGACTACGCTCCCGCCGGCGATCAGCCGAAAGCTATCCAACAGTTGGTAACAGGTTTGAACGACGGCCTGCGCTACCAAACCCTGCTCGGTGTCACCGGTTCCGGCAAGACCTTCACTATGGCCCAGGTCATCGCCGCAACCCAGCGCCCAGCCATCATCCTGGCGCACAACAAGACACTAGCTGCCCAGCTATATGGTGAGTTCCGGGAGTTTTTTCCGCGCAATGCGGTGGAATATTTCGTTTCCTATTACGACTATTACCAGCCGGAAGCCTATGTGCCTTCGTCCGACACCTACATTGAGAAGGATTCGTCGGTCAATGAACACATCGAACAGATGCGCCTGTCGGCTACCAAGTCTTTGATGGAGCGTCGCGACGTGGTGGTGATCGCCACGGTATCGGCCATTTACGGACTAGGCGATCCCAATTCCTATCTAAAGATGATGCTGCACCTGAATCGTGGCGACCTGGTCGACCAGCGCGCTATTCTCAAGCGCCTGGCCGAACTTCAATACAGCCGAAACGAAGCAGATTTTCGCCGTACCACCTTTCGTGTGCGCGGCGACGTGATCGACATCTTTCCAGCCGAATCCGATCGTGACGCGGTCCGTGTGCAACTGTTCGACAATGAGATTGAAAAAATCAGCCTATTCGACCCGCTGACCGGTGAATCGCGCGACGAGGTGCCGCGCATTACCATTTATCCCAAAACCCACTACGCTACCCCGCGCGAAACCGTGTTGCAGGCGGTGGATCAAATCAAGCTGGAACTGGAATGGCGACTCAAGGATTTGCGTGCGCAGGACCGCCTGGTGGAGGCGCAGCGACTTGAACAGCGCACGCGATACGATTTGGAAATGCTGGTGGAACTGGGCTACTGCAACGGCGTCGAAAACTACTCGCGCCATTTGTCCGGCCGTTCTGCCGGCGAACCACCGCCAACTCTGTTCGACTATGTGCCTGACGATGCTCTGGTCATCGTCGATGAATCGCACGTTACCATCCCGCAGCTAGGGGGTATGTATCGCGGCGACCGCTCGCGCAAGGAGACGCTGGT
>JAYQPQ010000089.1:3803-4846 GCA_038145405.1 Porticoccaceae bacterium
CGTCTGCCCTCGACAATCGTCCATTGAGATTCGAAGAGTGGGAAAATCTCAGCCCACAAATCGTCTTTGTCAGCGCGACGCCAGGGAACTACGAAAGCGAGCACGCCGGCCAGGTGGTCGAGCAGATCGTGCGGCCCACTGGACTGGTAGACCCTGAACTGGAGGTGCGGCCGGCGCGTTCCCAGGTCGACGATGTGCTCAGTGAGATACGGCGCTGCGTAGAAGTTGACGAGCGCGTCCTCATCACCGTGCTGACCAAGCGCATGGCCGAGGATCTCACCGAGTATCTGTTGGAGCAGGGTGTACGGGTGCGCTACCTGCACTCCGACATCGATACCGTGGAGCGCGTGGAAATTATTCGCGATCTCCGCCTCGGTGCCTTCGATGTCCTGGTCGGCATTAATCTGTTGCGCGAAGGCCTGGATATGCCGGAAGTTAGCCTGGTAGCCATTTTTGACGCCGATAAGGAGGGCTTTTTGCGCTCCGAGCGCTCGCTAATCCAGACCATAGGTCGAGCCGCCCGCAACTTGCAGGGTCGGGCCATCCTCTATGCCGAAAAAATCACCGATTCCATGCGTCGCGCCATGAGTGAAACCGAGCGGCGCCGCGAACTGCAACGCGCTTTTAACCAAGCCCACGGCATCGAACCCAGATCGATCCGCAAGCAGGTCAGCGACATCATGGAAGGTGCTCACCTTACCAAGCGGGGCCGCGGAGGAGGCAAGCAACGCAAGCTGGCTGAACCTGCGGCGGCTTACGACAGCTTCGATGCCGAGGCCGTGCGCTCGCCGCATCCGGCCGCCGAGCAGATACGCAAACTCGAGACCCGCATGTTCGAGCATGCCAAAAATCTGGAGTTCGAGCAGGCGGCCCAGTTGCGGGATAGAGTGAGCCAATTGCGTCGGCAATTTATGCTGGCGGGCCCGGACGATAACCCGGATCCGTTGCTGCAATCCGAGGTTGTGCAAGCGGGTTCGAGCGGCTAGAATCCCGCGCCTGGAATTTAGGCACGTAGCTCAGTTGGTTAGAGCACCACCTTGACA
>JAYQPQ010000090.1:0-4481 GCA_038145405.1 Porticoccaceae bacterium
GGGCTGACCCGCTGCAGCGGCCGGCTCTGCCGCCAGCGCAGCAATGGACTCGTGCTTTTCCGACAGGCGCTGCTGCAGCTTGGCCTGTTGCTCGGCGCGGCTGCGTTCCAGCTGCTCCAGCTGTTCCGGGCTGGCCAGTTCAACCCGGCTCAGCACGCGAATCACTTCGAATTTAACGCGATCCAGCAGGTCGGCGAAGAGATGAAAGGACTCGCGCTTGTATTCCTGCTTTGGGTTTTTCCCGGCGTAGCCGCGGAACTGAATACCCAGCCGTAGATAATCCATGGTAGCCAGATGCTCGCGCCAAAGACGATCCAGGACCTGCAACATTAAATCGCGCTCCAGGCGACGAATGACCTGGTAAGCGCCTGCGCGCTCGCTGGCTTCCAGGACCAGCCGGAAGCGCTCCATTTTGCGTTCATAAGCCTGATCGGCCGCTTCGGCGACGCGCTCGGCTACCTGCTCTGGCTGCAGATGATCGTCGGAGCGCATCCACTCGGCAACCGGCAACTCGAGCCCGAACTCAGCGCGCAACTGCTGCTCCAACGCCGGCAGATCCCACTGTTCGGCAAAGCTGCCCGGAGGCATGGCCTGGGCAACCAGGTCGCGCATCACATCACCGCGCATTGCGGTAATGGTGGAATAAATATCCTCCCGCTCCAGCAGGTCATTGCGCTGTTGATAAATCGCCAGACGCTGGTCGTTGGCTACGTCGTCGTACTCTAGCAGCTGCTTGCGAATATCGAAGTTCCGCCCTTCGACCTTGCGCTGTGCCCGCTCAATGGATCGCGTCACCATGCGATGCTCGATGGCTTCGCCCTTCTCCATACCGATAGCCTGCATCATGCCGCGCACGCGATCCGAGGCGAACAGACGCATCAGATTATCTTCCATGGACAAATAAAAGCGCGATACGCCGGGGTCGCCCTGACGCCCTGCCCGTCCGCGCAGCTGATTGTCGATGCGGCGGGATTCGTGGCGTTCGGTGCCAATAATGTGCAAGCCGCCGGCTTCCAGCACCTGCGCATGGCGCTTGTGCCAGGCTTGGCGCCGCTCGGCGAGCTCTTTCTCATCGGGATTCTGCAGCTCGGCCAGTTCGGCTTCGAGATTACCCCCCAGCACAATATCGGTACCGCGACCCGCCATGTTGGTGGCAATGGTCACCGTTCCCGGCTGACCCGCCTGGGCAATAATCTGGGCTTCCGATTCATGGAACTTGGCGTTGAGCACCTGGTGCTGAATGCCGGATTTTTTCAACATCTCGGAAAGCGCTTCCGAAGATTCAATAGAAACCGTACCCACCAGCACCGGCGCACCCTTGGCTTGACACTCGCGAATGTCAGCCATTACTGCAGCGAACTTCTCTTCCTTGGTCAGATAGATAAGATCGTTCAGGTCCTGACGTCGCGGGGGCTTGTTGGTGGGGATGACCACCACTTGCAGACCGTAGATCTGGTGGAATTCAACAGCTTCGGTATCGGCGGTACCTGTCATACCACTCAACTTGTCGTAGAGGCGGAAAAAATTCTGGAAGGTGGTGGAAGCCAGAGTCTGGCTTTCATGCTGAATCTTTACTCCCTCCTTGGCTTCGATAGCTTGATGCATGCCCTCGCCAAGGCGCCGACCGGGCATCTTGCGCCCGGTGTGCGGATCGATCAGCACAACTTGTCCCTCCTGCACGATGTACTCGACGTCGCGGTGGTTGAGGTAGTGCGCCTTGAGGGCCACCTGAACATGGTGCAATAGGTTCAGATTCTGCGCTGCATAGAGGCTGTCGCCTGGCTTGAGCAGTTCTTTCTCCAGCAGGATTTCTTCCACCTTGGCGTGGCCAGCTTCGGTGAGATCCGCCGAATGCATTTTCTCGTCGATGAGGAAGTCGCCCTCGTCTTCCTCATTTCCGGCCCGGAGTCGCGGTACGATGCGGTTGATTTCCATATATATCCGCGAGCTGTCCTCGGCCACACCAGAGATAATGAGCGGAGTACGCGCCTCATCGATCAGAATGGAATCCACCTCATCGACAATGGCGAAGTTCAGGCCGCGCTGCGTGCGCTCCTCCCTGCGCAACACCATGTTATCGCGCAGGTAGTCAAAGCCGAATTCATTATTGGTGCCATAGGTGATGTCTGCCGCATAGGCTTCTCTGCGCGTGCAGCTACGCAGATGCTTGAAGTTGGGAATCTCACCCTCGTACTCAGCATCCACCAAAAAGGAGGCATTGGCTGGACCAAAGGCGCCGATCGACTGAATGACACCGACACTGATGCCCAGTCGCTGGTAGACCGGTGCCATCCAGTGGGCGTCGCGTCGCGCCAGGTAGTCATTCACTGTAATTATGTGTACACCACTGCCACCCAGGGCGTTGAGGTACGAGGCCAGAGTGGCAACCAGCGTCTTGCCCTCGCCCGTGCGCATCTCGGCAATGCGTCCCTCGTGCAGAGTGATGCCGCCAATTATCTGTACGTCGAAGTGGCGCATGCCCAGACTGCGCTTTGCCGCCTCGCGGATCCCAGCAAAGGCATCCGGCAACAGTTTTTCCAGACTTTCCCCTGCAGCCAGACGCTGGCGCAGTTTGGGAGTCACTTCGGCAAGACCCTGATCGGTCAGATCGGCATAGTGGGATTCGAGGGCATTAATTTGGGTAACCAACTTGCCCATACGGCGCAACTCGCGCTCGTTCTGGCTACCGAAAATTTTCTTGAGCAGGGCTGTAAACATGAGAATTCCGACAAATTAGGGATATCAAAAACCACCCGGCCAGATGGGCCGGTGTTCCACAAAGACGGGATAATAGGGCGTTAGCGGATGGTGCGACGGATATAGCTGGAAGGGTCGACGGCCCGGCCGTTTTTGTACACTTCGAAATGCACATGGGGTCCGGTGGAGCGGCCAGTGCTGCCCATGGTAGCGATGGCCTGCCCCTTCTTGACGATTTCGCCAAGTTGCACGAGCAACTGATCATTGTGCGCATAGCGCGTCATGTAACCGCTGTCGTGGGTAACTTCTATGGTATTGCCATAGCCGTACTTTTCTCCGACAAAACTGACCACCCCACTGGCCACCGCCAGGATATCCTCGCCCAGACGGCCGGCGATATCGACGCCGTTGTGCCAGGCTAGCTCACCAGTAAAGGGATCGACACGCTGACCAAAGGAGGACGACAGCCAGCCGTGTTGGGCAGGCAAGCCGGAAGGCGAGGTTTCGATCGCTAGTTCCTGATTTTGTAACAGTGCAGACAGCAGGGACAGCTGCATATGGCGGTCGGCAACCTGTTGCTCGAGTATGTTCAGGCGGCTAAAGAGTGCCGAGCCCGGCTCAGAGGTGCCTCCCTCAGCGGAAGCCAGTGGCCCACCCAGGGCAGGCGGCTCGGAAAAATTGAATTCGCCGATTTCAAACCCGGCGCGATCGACCAGGGTTTCACCCAGGGCTTCCATGCGCAGCAAGCGGGCTTGCAGATCAGCGACGCGCTTGCCCAGCGCCAGAATGGTTTTTTCGGCCTCTTCCTGGGCGCGGTCAATTTCTCCCTGCTGGGCTACCAGGTCCTGCTCCAGGGCGCGAGCCATGCGATTGAAGAAATTGGGCACCGCATCTTCCTGATGCGCGCCGAGCCACCAGCCTACGCCCATGGGAACACCCAGGACACAGGCAGAGAGCGCCAGCTTCATCCAGGCCGACAGATGCAAAGACAAGGTCTTGCCATGGATGCCGCGGATGATCAGGATTTTCATGCTGCGGACATCCTCAGGCCGTGGCCATCACCGGCTGCATGTACGAAATGGGCGCGTCCTTTGCATCCTCGAAGGTCACCACTTCCCAGGCACCCTTAGTGGCTATCAGACGACGCAACAACTGGTTGTTCAGGGCATGTCCCGATTTGTGTGCACGGAACTCGCCAATCAGGCTGTTTCCCAGCAGATAAAGGTCGCCAATGGCGTCCAGAACCTTGTGTTTGACGAACTCGTCCTCGTAGCGCAGGCCGTCCTCGTTGAGGATACTAAACTTGTCGACGACAATGGCATTGTCCAGACTGCCGCCGCGCGCCAGACCGCGAGATCGCAGGTATTCAATTTCCTGAATAAAGCCGAAAGTGCGAGCGCGGCTGACTTCCTTGACGAAGGAGGTGCTGGAAAAATCCACTTCGGCTGCCAGCGACCGCCCCTTGAAGACCGGATGGTCAAAATCGATGGAAAAGGCCACTTTAAAGCCGTTGAAGGGCTTGAAGATGGCGTACTTATCGCCGTCCTCGACGCGCACTTCGCTTTTGATGCGGATGAACTTCTTGGGTGCATCCAGTTCGCGGATACCGGCGGACTGCAGCAGGAATACGAAAGGACCGGCACTGCCGTCCATAATGGGAACTTCGGGGCCATCGACCTGAATACGGGCATTATCGATACCCAGACCCGCCATAGCCGACAACAGGTGTTCGACCGTGGAAACACGATTCTCGCCATCGCCCAGGGAGGTGGAGAGAGTGGTGT
>JAYQPQ010000091.1:0-4269 GCA_038145405.1 Porticoccaceae bacterium
ATGAACAGGTGCCTGACTGGGCCCAGGTCACCACACCGCTGCTCAGAGTAGGAGTCAGGATGTAGGTGCGGTCAACCGGAGCAACGCCGGTCAGGGTGATAACGGCCGTGGTGGCGGTGATCACAGCGCTGGAGACATTGGCACCAGCAGTGATAGAGGTGGAATCCACGCCGATTTCAGCGAAGGTATCGCAAGCAGCCAGGGTGCCTTCGGTCTGGATACAGACTTCCATCTGTGAACGCAGGGCATTGGCAGCCGTCACGATCTCGGAGAACTTAGCCTTGTTGGTGTAGTTCTGGTACTGCGGCAGAGCCACGGCGGCCAGAATGCCGATAATGGCAACGACAATCATCAATTCGATCAGGGTAAAAAATCTGCTTGTGAACGTTGTTTCATGGTTTCCTCCATAAGGAATAGGCTAGAAGAGCGTCTCGGGGAATTAGACAGCAATCGCCGTGCCAAAATTAAAATATTTATGTATTTGAAATAGATAAAAATTTTCAAGCCGTGACGGGGCCATTCAACGCTGGCAGTCGCGCCAAATTTGACAAATTTTGTCAGCCCGTTGGCAAAAAGTGTCGACTGCGACACAGGCACCATCCGCCAAGGGGTAAGGACGTTTACGCTCCTGGCTTTCCACGTTAAAGTACCTCAAGCCTAGAGTGTGCACCGGAGCTACGCGTGGCAACCATCAATAAAGCGCTGCAAAATCGCCTGATTAACGAGGGCGGTTTGACCAAGGAAACCATTGAAGCAGCAATGGAAGCTAGCAAGTCCCAGGCGGCAGTCAACGTGATTTATGCGCGCGGCATCATGCAAATTCGCGACGAGGTTACCGGAGGTATTCCGCTCAACGTGGCCATGCGCAATTCCGAGCTGTTTCCTCCGCTCGCTCTGCAAATGACCACGATTGGCGAGGAATCGGGCGCCCTCGACGATCTGCTGAAGCGCGTGGCTACCCATTACGAGGATTCTGTCGACAATAATGTCGACCAGCTCACCTCGCTGCTGGAGCCGCTCATCATGTGTGTGCTGGCCATCCTGGTCGGTGGCCTGCTCATTGCCATGTACCTGCCGATCTTCCAGATCGGTCAGGTCGTCTAATAGCGACAGCCGTCGCTGATGTTCTCCAGCCTGCCCCCTGGGATGCAGCTCACCCTCGCCTTCGTGGTGGGGGCCATGCTGGGCAGTTTTCTCAATGTGGTTATCTACCGCTTGCCGCGCATACTGGAACAGGCCTGGCGCGCCGAATGCCTCGATTTTCTGGAGTTACCCGCGGAACCTGCTGCTGATAAGTTGTCGCTGTGGTTTCCAGGTTCCCATTGCCCAGCTTGCCAGCAGCCCATTCGGCCCTGGCACAACATTCCGATTCTAGGCTACCTCTTTTTACGCGGACGCTGCGCGCACTGCCGGGCGTCGATCAGCCCGGCCTATCCGCTGGTGGAACTGATCACCGCGACACTCACCGCACTCATGGTCTGGCGCTACGGCTTAAATGCAGCCGGGTTAGCTGCCGCTGCCTTTACTTGGGCGTTGATCGCTTTGACCGGCATCGATCTGCGCAAACAATTGCTGCCGGACTCCATCACCTTGCCACTGCTCTGGGCTGGACTGGTGGTGAATAGTTTCGGCTGGTTTACCGATCTGTCTTCGGCACTTTGGGGCGCCGTGGGCGGCTACCTTTCGCTCTGGTCCGTTTACTGGCCGTTCAAGCTGCTCACAGGTAAGGAAGGCATGGGTTACGGTGACTTCAAGTTGCTCGCCGCACTCGGTGCCTGGCTGGGCTGGCAATATCTACCGACGCTGATCCTCTGCTCCTCTCTGGTTGGCATTGTCTTCGGTCTGGTGATTATCTATTTGAAAAAGCAGGGCCGAGAAATTCCCATCGCCTTTGGCCCCTACCTGGCCATGGCCGGCTGGATTTGCCTATTCTTCGGAGGCCAGGCTCTCGCACTGACGCAACGAGCCTTCCTGTGAAACCCCTGGTGGTCGGCCTCACTGGCGGTGTCGGCAGTGGCAAGTCGACAGTAGCATCGCGCTTCGCCCGCCGCGACGTTACTACCATCAACGCCGACGCACTGGCACGCGAGGTGGTCGCGCCGGGCAGTCCGGCGCTGACGGCCATACGATCCCATTTCGGCGAAGCGGCGCTCACCTCTGCTGGTGAACTGGATCGCGCCTGGCTTAGACAGCGGGTTTTTACCCATGCGCAGGATCGCCTGTGGCTGGAAGATCTGCTGCATCCGTTAATCGCCGAGCGCCGCGATCATCTTATCGCGGCGGCTCAGACACCATACGTCTTAGTGGAAATTCCGCTGTTGTTGGAGAAGCAATTGCAGGGCGAGGTCGATCGCGTTCTGGTGATTGATCTGCCGGAAGCACTGCAACTCGAACGAGGCAGCGCGCGCGACGGCGCCAATCAGCAGACCATCGCTGCCATTATGCAGGCGCAGGTATCGCGCGAAGAGAGACTGCAGCAAGCCGATGATGTCATCGACAATAGTGGCGATTTGAAGCATCTCGACGCGCAGGTCGAGAAGCTGCACCAAAACTATTTACTGCTGGCCAGTTCGCGCCGCACGTAATCCAGAATCGGCCAGTTGGCATCGGGGAAAGCCAATTCGTTTAGTTGCTCAAGCCGAAACCAGCCAACCGCCTGCCCCTCCCTGCCATGGGCATCACCGCGATAATGGGTGACGCGATGCACTCTCAGCAATACAGACTTTTCCGGGTAGTTGTGCGCCAGATCCATCAGGGGTTCGCTGACAAGCACCTGAATATCCAGCTCCTCCAGAAATTCCCGCCGCAGCGCTTCTGCAATGGATTCACCCGGCTCGGCCTTACCGCCCGGAAACTCCCATAGTCGCGCCAGATGAACATCGCCGCGCCGCTGCGCTAGCAGCACGCGCTGATCCTCGATCAGAACGCCGACGGCCACAATCAGCGGATCAGCTGCGGTATTCAGCGTTGATGGTGACGTAGTCATGCGATAGATCGCAGGTCCACAGACTTTCCACAAAGGTTCCACGCCCCAGCTCAACGCGCACCGAAAAACTGGCCTGGTCAAACACTGCCTGGCCGGCCGCTTCCTGATAAGTCGCATCCAAACCGCCGCCGTGGACGATACAAACATCATCCAGATAAATATTGACCCCCTCGGGATTCAATTGCGCCAATCCAGCATTGCCGACAGCGGCGAGGATTCGCCCCCAATTCGGATCCGAGGCATACCAGGCGGTTTTGACCAGCGGCGATACAGCGATTGCTCGCGCCACGCGTAGACACTCATCGACGCTGGCCCCACCCTCGACGCGAACGGTGACAAACTTGGTTGCGCCCTCGCCGTCGCGCACAATCTTTTGCGCCAGCTCAATATAGACCGCGCTCAACAGCTCCAGCAGTTGCGCCTCATTGTCAGCGTCGAGAGCAACGCCACTGGCCCCGGTCGCCGCCAGAACACAAGCGTCGTTGGTGGAGGTGTCGCCATCTACACTGATACGGTTAAAGGAGCGGTTTACGCAGATTCGGTTCAGTCGGTCGGCCTGCTCAACTGTTAACACTAGGTCTGTGGCAATAAAGGCCAGCATGGTGGCCATGTTGGGGTGGATCATGCCAGAGCCCTTGGCAATACCGCTGACTCGCACGGTTTTTGCGCCAACCAGGCAATCCGCTGTCGCCATCTTGGGCTGGGTGTCGGTCGTCATAATGGCGCGCGCCGCAGCGCCCCAGCCCTGGCTGTCCAGTTGGTCCTTCAGGCCCGGCAGGGCAAGGGCAATCTTGTCGACCGGTAACTGCTGTCCGATCACACCGGTGGAAAAGGGAAGCACTTCGGCCGGATCAGCCGCAAAAAGTTGAGCCACCGCACGACAGCTCTGCTCGGCAGCCGCCAGACCAGCGGCGCCGGTTCCGGCGTTGGCATTGCCGGCGTTGATCAGCAACCAGCGCGGACTGGCCTGGTGCAAATGCGCCTTGGCCAGCTGTACCGGAGCAGCGCAGAAGGTATTCTGGGTAAATTGGCCCGCCATTACCGTGCCGGTGGCAAAGGCAAAGAGCACCAGATCGTTGCGGTTCTTGTAACGAATTCCCGCATCGCCTGCGGCGATACGACATCCCCCGATGGGTAGGCATTCATCTAGCCTGAGCTGCATAGGCGAATCTCTCCGTCAGAGTTGGCCGTGACACTGTTTGTATTTCTTGCCGGAACCGCAGGGACAGTGGGTCATGCGCGGGATTCTCGCCGTGTGATGCAGCGTTTGCCTGTGCCTGCAC
>JAYQPQ010000092.1:0-4107 GCA_038145405.1 Porticoccaceae bacterium
TCTCGGTGCTCTTCGGATTAATTCTGACGCTCTTTTCCACGGTGATTGGTGTAATGGTTGGCGCCATCCAGGGCTACTTCGGCGGCTGGGTTGATCTGCTGGGTCAACGCTTTATCGAAATCTGGACCTCCGTACCCCAGCTCTACCTCATCATCATTATCGCGGCAGTGATCGAGCCCAGCTTCTGGGTGTTGCTGACCATTTTGCTGCTGTTCAGCTGGGTGGCTCTGGTGGGCTATGTGCGCGCCGAGTTCCTGCGCGGACGCAATCTGGATTACGTGATGGCTGCCCGCGCCATGGGGGTGAGTAACCTGGCCATCATGTTCCGCCATCTGCTGCCTAATGCCATGGTGGCGACCCTGACCTTCCTGCCCTTTTTGCTCAACTCATCCATCACCACCCTGACCGCTCTGGACTTCCTCGGCTTCGGTTTGCCGCCGGGCTCGCCCTCGCTGGGCGAACTGCTCAAGCAGGGCAAAGACAATTTGCATGCGCCCTGGCTCGGGCTGACCTCGTTCCTGGTGATCGCCATCATGCTCAGCCTGCTTATCTTTATCGGCGAAGCGGTGCGCGATGCCTTTGACCCGCGCAAGGCCCTGAAATGAGCGAGATGTTGCTGGAAGTAAAGAACCTGGCGGTAGACTTCAGCGTCGATGGCCAGATCAACCATGCCGTTCACGGCGTCAGCTTCCATATCCGTCCGGGCGAAACTGTCGGTCTGGTGGGTGAGTCGGGCTCAGGCAAGTCAGTCAGCGCGCTGTCGGTTATGCGCTTGCTGCCCTATCCGCTGGCCAGCCATCCCTCGGGAGAGATCTTGTTTCAAGGCCAGGATCTGATGCAGCTCGACGACCGTGCCATGCGCCTTGTGCGCGGCAAAGGCATTGCCATGATTTTCCAGGAGCCGCTGAGTGCACTGAATCCGCTGCATACGGTGGAAAAGCAGATTGGCGAAATTCTGGATATTCACCAGGGCATGTCTGGCGATCCGATGCGCGCCCGCATTCTGGAGCTGATGCAACTGGTCGGGCTGCGCGACCCGGAAAAGAAACTCAGTTCCTATCCGCACCAGTTATCCGGTGGGCAGCGTCAGCGCGTCATGATTGCCATGGCGCTGGCCAACAACCCGGCGCTGCTGATCGCCGATGAGCCGACCACTGCGCTGGATGTCACCGTGCAGGCCCAGATTCTCAAGCTGCTGAAGGAACTGCAGAAAAAGCTGGGCATGGCCATTCTGATGATCACCCACGATCTGGGCATCGTGCGCAAGATGGCCGACCGCGTCTATGTGATGACCGAAGGCCGAATCGTTGAGGGCGGCGGCATCGAGCAAGTCTTCAAACAGCCGCAGCATCCCTATACGCAAAAACTGCTGGCAGCCGAACCCAAGGGCAAGCCTCTGGTAGCTGACGATCAGGCGCCGGTTCTGCTGAGCGCCAAGAATTTGCGCGTCTGGTTTCCCATTCGCCGCGGGGTATTGCGCCGCACGGTGGATCATTTCAAAGCGGTCGACGACATCAGTTTCGAGTTGCGTCAGGGCGCCACTCTGGGCGTCGTCGGCGAATCTGGTTCGGGCAAAACGACCCTGGGGCTGGCCTTGCTGCGGCTGATTGCCAGCAAGGGCGAGATCGCCTTTGACGGACGCAGTCTGACCGGACTCAACGCCCGGGAAATGCGGCCGTTGCGCCGCGATATGCAGATTATGTTTCAGGATCCTTTCAGTTCGCTTAGTCCGCGCATGTCGGTCGGCGAAATCATTGTCGAGGGTCTCCGAGTCCACGGCCTGGCGCCGCGCGGCACCGAACTGCGTCGGCTGGTGGGCGATGCGCTCAGGGAAGTCGGTTTGGACCCGCGTTTACAGGATCGCTACCCGCACGAGTTTTCCGGCGGCCAGCGCCAGCGTATCGCCATTGCCCGCGCCATTGCCATGAAGCCCAGCTTTATTATGCTCGACGAGCCGACCAGCGCCCTAGATATGTCGGTGCAGGCACAGATTGTCGATCTGTTGCGCGATCTGCAGGCCCGCCACGGCCTGGCCTATCTCTTTATCAGCCACGATCTCAAGGTGGTCAAGGCCATGGCGAACTACCTGATCGTGATGAAGGAGGGCGTGATCGTCGAACAGGGCCACGCCGACCAGCTCTTCCAGAACCCGCAGACGGACTACACTAGGGCGTTGATGGCCGCGGCCTTCTCCATGGAGACCATCCAGGCCTAGGCGTTGTGGTTGCGCCGATGTTCAAGCACGGGCTGCTTTGCTATTGTCGAGACCGCGACAGCTGAATATTCAGTTGCTCAGCATCATAAATAAGAGGGGAATTTCTATGCGCACCGTATCCAGCCTGCTAGCTGCAGCCGTTCTATGTTTGCCGTTCACCGCACTGGCCCAATCGGCATCCGGCGAAAATTTTGGCACCACCGACACACTCTACACCATGCCTGAAGCAGGGCAGGGTGGCGGCGCGGGTGACCCCACGCCCGAGCAATTGGCCGCATCACCCGAGGCACAAACCATTATTGCCAACGCTCACCGCATGGCGGGCGATGACGCGGATTTGATGGCGGCAGCCGACCAGTTTTGTAGCTGGAATGCTGGGGCCAATGTCGCGCGTGGCGCTGGTCCTGACTTCGTGCAGGTGTTCGACGATGTCTACTTTGCCAACTCCGGCTGGGTCGGCGCCTGGGTGATCAACACCAGCGACGGCATCATTCTCTGGGATACTCTGAACTCCGAGGAGGAAGTCAAAACCATTATTGAACCCGGCATGCGTCGCTTTGGCCTTGACCCTGCCGACATCAAAGTCGTGGTGATCGGCCACTACCACAACGACCACACGGGCGGCTTGCCCTACGTGCAGCGCACCTACAACCCAGCCATCTATATGGGCAAACAAGATTGGGATGTGATTATGGCCGGTGATAGCGGTCTGCTGCGTGGCGAAGACGTGATCGATGGTCAGAAGCTGACGCTGGGCGACACCAGCCTCACCCTGCTGCTCTTGCCCGGTCATACGCCGGGATCGGTATCCGGCATCTTTGCCGGCCAGTACCAGGGCCGCACGGTCAATATTCTGAATACCACGGCCTCTCGCTATTCGACCTACACCAGCATGGCGGCCTTCCAGCGCATGTTTGACGAAGCCAAGCGCGCGCAAGTGGAAGCGGTGGTGCAGGTGCACCCCGAGATCAATATGTTGAAGATCGCCACCCTCAACGCCCTGCACGACTATCCGCTGGCTGGTCCCCACCCCATGCTCTGGTCAGTGGAGAAAACAGCGGCCTATATGGATATCTCGCTGGAGTGCGGCAGAGCGCGTGTAGCGGCCAACAAGACGGCGCGGGACGCCGAGCGCGGACCGGATTACTACCGCTCACCGGACATAGCGGAGTGATTTGATTCGGAGATGAAAAAGGTGCGCTGAATGCGCCCTTTTTTGTCAGGGAATATGGGCCCGCAGCCGATTGCACTGCCGCTCGTCGCGGCAATACGACAAACCACGCTCGGCAGTGGCCTGTGCTAGGCGCGCCTTACCCTTGGCGCTGTGGGTAAAAGCCAGCGCCAGGTAGATATCGGCATCCGTGGGGTCAAGACGTTGGGCGCGTTTCAGGCGGGCTTTCTCTGTTTCCAGATCCCGCAGTCGCTTGGCTTGATCAACCTTCATGCCGCCGTATTCCTTGCGCCAGCGGTAGTAGGTTTGATCAGTAACACCGAATTGTTTGCATACATCGGCCACAGTTCGGTGCTGGGCGATCAACACATCAGCTTCGCGAAGCTTGTGAATAATCTCCTCGGCGGTATATCGTTTCTTGGACATGGTTCAGATCTCCTTATTGGGCTTTTTACCACTTTCGATCCGGACCAAAAATGTGGGGCTAGGTCACCTTCAAATGTCGAATATATACGTGTATGCTAATTACAACATCAGAAGTTTTCAGTGGTGCGAGTGGGTTCGAGTCTCACCCCTGGTACCAGCGTATTTGTCTATATCGATGTTTTATATAGATAATAACGCTGTCGGAACACACTGCAGGGATAAATTTCTGACACCGCCCGCTTGATGCTTGAAATAGCCCTTAACAGAGGATGTGCAAGAAGGGCGGTTCTGGGAG
>JAYQPQ010000093.1:0-3985 GCA_038145405.1 Porticoccaceae bacterium
GATCAGGGTCGCCTGGCGCGCACATCGCGCACCCCGGGACGCACCCAGCTACTGAACTTTTTCGCCCTCGACGAGAAGCGCCGCCTGGTCGACCTGCCCGGCTACGGCTTTGCCAAGGTGCAGGCCAGTCTGCAGAAAAGCTGGGAAGCGGAGATGATCCACTACCTCAATGGCAGGAACAGTCTGGCCGGCCTGGTGCTTGTCATGGACGTTCGCCATCCCCTGCAATCACTGGACCGCAACTTTATCCAGTGGGCCGATCAGGCGCGGGTTCCAGTGCGGGTCTTGCTGAACAAGGCCGACAAACTCAGCAAGAGCCAGGCCAAGTCCGTCCAGCTCAAGGCTCAGGCTGAACTGGCCAGTATGGGCCCGATGCTGACCTGCCAGCTGTTTTCTGCCACGGAGTCTCTCGGCGTGAACGAATTGCGTCTGTGCCTGGTCGATTGGCTGGCCTACCCCGACGCGGGAACGGACCAGCCCGCTGTCTCATAGGACATAAAAAAAGCCCGCGTGAGCGGGCTTAAAATTGAGCGGTAAATTCAGGAGAAAATCTTACCGCAAGGGGGGTCAACCATAGTCAAAGGAAAAACCTTCTGTACCTATGATTACCATCTGCGGCGAAAGTTCAGCAAAAATACAAAAAAATTTCGAAAGCTGAAAAATGCCGTTAGTGGGCCTGCTCCCAGTTGTCGGCAATACCAATATCGACAATAAGAGGTACCTGGAGTTCAGCGGCGTCCTGCATGAGGGAGCGCACCCGCCGGGCAAAATCCTCGGCCTGATGGGCAGCCACTTCCAGCACTAGCTCATCGTGCACCTGCATAATCATCATGGCTTCGGGAAAATCCGAGCTGATCATGGCATCCACGGCGATCATGGCGCGCTTGATGATATCGGCGGCGCTGCCCTGCATGGGCGCATTGATCGCCGTGCGCTCTGCCGCCTGGCGCAGCTGGGCCTGACGCGCCTGGATCTCCGGCAGGTTGAGCCGCCGTCCGAACAGGGTTTCCACATAGCCCTTCTCTGCCGCTTCTTTGCGAATGCGGTCCATAAAGGCCTTTACCCCGGGGTAGCGCTCGAAATAGGTATCGATATAGGACTGGGCCTCGCCACGCGAAATTCGCAACTGGCGCGCCAGGCCGAAGGCGCTCATGCCGTACATCAGACCGAAATTGATGGCTTTGGCGCTGCGCCTTTGATCCGAGCTAACCTGATCCAGGGCGACGCCAAAGACTTCTGCCGCCGTGGCCGAGTGCACGTCCAGATTCCGGGCAAAGGCCTGTAGCAGCCCTGCATCGCCCGACAGGTGGGCCATGATGCGCAATTCAATCTGGGAATAGTCGGCCGCCACCAGAACCCGGCCGGGGGGTGCGATAAAGGCCTTGCGGATGCGCCGTCCCTCCTCGGTGCGCACCGGAATATTCTGCAGATTGGGGTCGGTGGACGAGAGGCGCCCGGTCGCAGCCACGGCCTGATGATAGGAGGTGTGCAGCCTGCCGGTGGTCTTGTTGATAAGCAGGGGTAACTTGTCGGTATAGGTAGATTTGAGCTTGGCGAGGCCGCGATAATCGAGCAGCAACTGGGGAATTTCGTGATCCGGAGCCAGTTCGACCAGCACCTCTTCCGCCGTGCTGGCTTCACCCCCCGGCGTCTTCTTGATCACCGGCAGCCCGAGCTTGTCGAACAGGATTTCGCGCAATTGCTTGGTGGAGCCCAGATTAAAGGGCTCGCCGGCAAGCTGATGCACTTGCTCCTCCAACTTGCGCAGCTTTTCACTGATCTCGTGGCTCTGGGCGAACATGGCATCGGCATCGATCATCGCTCCGTTGCGCTCCATGCGCGAGAGCACCGGAATCAGGGGGCGCTCAATATCCAGGTAAAGCGCCTTGAGTGCGGGCTCGCTGTCCAGCAAGGGCCATAAGCGTTGGTGCAGTTGCAGCGTGATATCGGCATCCTCGGCGGCATAACGGGTGGCGTCGTCCAGTGCCACCTGGTTGAAACCGATCTGCTTGGCGCCCTTACCCGCGATGTCCTCAAACTTGATGGTATCGACTCCCAGCACGCGCTTGGCCAGGCTGTCCATGTCGTGACGCCCGGCCACGCTGTCGAGCACATAGGATTCCAGCATGGTGTCGCGCAGCTGGGCCTTGATTTCCAGACCGGCGCGGGCCAGTACGTTCATGTCGTATTTAATATGCTGCCCGACCAGCGTCTTGTCGGCGTCCTCCAGCAGGGGGCGCAAGGCCGCTAAAACCCGCTGCAGGGAAAGCTGTCGGGGCGCGTCGAGGTAATCGTGGCCAACCGGCACATAGGCGGCCCGGCCCGACTCGACGGCAAAGGAAAAGCCCACCAGGTCTGCTTCCATATAGTTGAGGCTGGTCGTCTCGGTGTCGAAGGCAAAAATTTCCGCCGCCGCCAACTGCTTTACCCAATCGGCCAGACTGGCCGGATCCGTGACCGCTTGATAATCCAGATTGCCGGATCGGTTCGGCTCCGGCGCCCGCGTTGCCTGGCCCAGATCATCGAGCCAGGCACGGAATTCCAGCTCCGTGTAGAGAGTGCGCAAACCGTCGCGATCGGGTTCTGCCATTACCAGCTGGTCGTCGGCCAGCTCCAGCTCGACATCGGTCTTGATGGTCGCCAATTGCCGCGACAGATAGGCCTGATCGCGATGCTCCTCGAGCTTTTCCGGCATCTTGCTGGCGCCGCGGAAGTCGAGTTCGCGCACCTTTTCCAGGTTGGCATAAATAGCGTCCATATCGCCCAGGGCCTGCAGCATGGGCAGCGCACTTTTCTCTCCCACGCCGGGCACTCCAGGAATGTTGTCGCTCTTGTCGCCGATGAGTGCCAGGTAATCGACAATGAGGGCGGGTGGAATACCGAATTTCTGTTCCACGCCGCCGGGATCCAGATAAGTATCGGTCATGGTATTGACCAGGCTGATGCGCTCGTCCACCAGCTGGGCCATGTCCTTATCGCCGGTTGAGATCAGCACCGTGCCGCCGCGCGCCGCGCGCTGCAGCGCCAGGGTACCAATCACATCGTCGGCCTCGACACCTTCCTGCACGATGAGTGGCAACCCCAGAGCGGCGACGCAGCGATGCAGCGGTTCAATCTGCGCGCGCAGGTCATCCGGCATGGGCGGTCGGTGCGCCTTGTACTCGGTGAAAAGCTCGTCGCGAAAAGTTTTGCCCTTGGCATCAAAGACCACTACCACCGGCACGCCGGGAAAGTCCCTGACCAGTTTTTTCAACATGGACACCACGCCGCGCACAGCGCCAGTGGGCTTCCCCTTGCTGTTGCTGAGTGGCGGCAGGGCGTGAAAGGCGCGGTAAAGGTAGGAAGAGCCGTCGACCAGAATCAGGCTGGGCGCAACGGCGGGAGCACTCACTCGGTCACCCAGACAGACTGGTAGGCAAGCTTGAGACGGCCGGGGTCAAAGGGCGGTTTGAAAAAGCCGACATAGTGGCCGGCCGGACTGATCAGCACGATATTGCCGCTGTGATCGAGGGTGTAGTAGTCGTTCTCGACCGTTGCCGGATCGACCACCGTAAATGCTACGTTCCATTGCGCGCCAACCCGGGTCAGGGTGGCCAGGTCGCTGGTAACGCCGCGAAAATCTTCGCTGAAATAGTGCAGATATTCCTGCAGGCGCTCCGGCGTATCGCGGTGCGGATCCAGGCTCAGTAACACCACCTGCAAGTCTTCGCGCGGGGCCTCGTCCAGCAGCTCCCACATGCGGCTCAACTCTGCCAGCGTCACCGGGCAGATGTCGGGGCAGAAGGTGTAGCCGGGGAAAATCATGGTCCACTTGCCCAACAGGTTCTCGCGGTTGAATGGCTGGCCATGCTCATCGACAAACTGGAAGTCCTCGAAACGGCGCGGGGCGTCCAGTAACACCAGGCCGTTGGCGTTGAGCTCGGCGCGGGTGAGCGCGCGCGGCTGGGTGATCTTCCAGAAAAACATCGTCAGGAAAAAAGCGATG
>JAYQPQ010000094.1:0-3961 GCA_038145405.1 Porticoccaceae bacterium
CCAGGTTGGAGGTGGCGCCAGATACCGGGTCGGTGATGATAAAGAAGGCCGCCAGCATGGTGGCGCCGCTAAACAGATGGAAAAACGCCGAGCCCTGGCTGGCGGAGCTGCCACCGTCGTAAAACACCAGCGACAGCAGAATCATGCTGCTCAACATGCCTACCGGAGCGTGCCAGCTGAAGACACGTCGCGCCAGCAGGTAAATGCCACCGGCGAGATAGGCCAGGTTGACCCATTCGAAGCCCAGGCCGGCCAGTTTGCCCTGGGCGAATAAGGGCACCTCGCTGTAGAGTTGACTGATCATCAGGCTGGAGTTCTGGCGCATCAGATCGAGCGGCGTAGCGGCTGTATAGGCGTCGAGCGACTGGATGTCGGATATAAAAATGAGTTGCAATGCGTCGACCAGGCCGGGTGCTTCGGTGCCCGCAGGTAGCAATGCCAGCGGAGCCGGCCACTGCGACATCTGCAGTGGAAAGGAAATGAGCAGCACCACGTAGCCGACCATCGCCGGATTAAAGGGGTTAAAACCCAGGCCGCCATACAACTGCTTGGCAATCACGATGGCAAAGAGCACACCGATCAGTGTGAGCCACCAGGGGGCATAGGGCGGCAGCGCCAGGGCCAACAACACGGCCGTGACCAGCGCACTGTAGTCCTGCAGATAAAAAAGCGGCGGTCGGCCGCGCAATAGCATGACAGCGGCTTCCATGCCAAGCGCCAGCAGCGCAGCCCAACACAGATTGACCAGCGTGCCGTAGCCGAAGAGCCAGGTCATGGCGATCACACCCGGTACCAGTGCCAGCAGTACGTCGAGCATGACGCGGTTTACCTGGGCCGAGCTGGCGGCGTGGGTATGGGGTGAGGTGCGCATGCGCAACATCAGGATTGACCCTCGGTGGTCGCCAATTGCTGTTCCAGCTTGGCAATTTTGACCTCGGTGGATTTCATCTGTGCCAGAATTTTGTTGCGCAGGTCCTCGTTATCCGCTGCATCGGCCTTGGCCTGCAGTTTGTCCAGTCGATCTTTCAGGGCGATGAGCTGACGCTCGACGCCACCGGTATCGATCTGAGGCGGGGTTTCGTCTGCAGTGGTGCTCGGCGCCGGACTGGACTCGGCCTCTTCGGCCTTAGCTTTGGCCGCCGCCATGCGCGCCTCGCGCTTGGCCTTGCGCTCTTCGGCCTCGCGCTCCAATCGCTGTTGCCGCGCTTCAAAGCGTTCGCGCGCGCGGTCGGAGGTCAGTTTTTCCTTCTGCGCCTCGCGAATCTGGCCTTTGGCTGCACGGTAGTACTGCACCAACGGGATATTGCTGGGGCAGACATAGGAGCAGGCGCCGCATTCGATGCAATCGAAGAGATTATGCGCTTTGAGCTTGTCGAAGTTTTCCGACTGGGCAAACCAGAGCAACTGCTGTGGCAGCAGGCTGGCCGGGCAGGCCTCAGCGCAATTGCCGCAGCGAATGCAGGGCTGGGGGATAGGAGGCTCCGGCAACTCCGCCGTGCTGGGCACAATCAGGCAGTTGGTGGTTTTGACTACCGGCACCTGCAGATCAGGTAGCGCAAAACCCATCATGGGGCCACCCATAATGACGCGATCAATGGCGCCCGACTGGGTGCCGATCCAGTCGAGCAGACTTTGCACGGGCGTGCCGATGCGTACCCGTACGTTGCCCATATGCAACAGGTTTTCGCCGACCAGGGTAGTAATGCGCGACGTCAGGGGTCGTCCGCGCACAATGGCGTCCCAGGCCGCTGCTGCGGTGCCGACATTCTGTACCACGATGCCCAGGTCCGCAGGCAGGCCGCCGGAGGGCACTTCCTTGCCAGTCAGAATCTGGATCAACTGCTTTTCGCCACCGGAGGGATACTTGGTGGGAAACACCACGATTTCCGCACGCGAACCGCGCGCCGCACGCTGCATAGCCTCAATGGCATCCGGCTTGTTGTCCTCGATGCCAATGAGGATGTGTTCCGGCTCGCCCAGAATGTAGGCAAGCAGCTCGGCACCGCGTACGACCTCTTCGGGTTGCGAGCGCATCAGCTCGTGATCGGCCGTGATGTAGGGTTCGCACTCGGTGCCGTTGATGATGAGGGTATCCACGACCTTGCGTGGCTGTAGTTTCACGGCAGTTGGGAAGCCCGCGCCGCCCATGCCAGCCAGCCCGGCCTGCCGCAGCAATTCAACCAGACGCGCCGGATCCTCGATGCGGTAATTGGCCAACGGATTGGCGTCGACCCACTGATCGAGACCGTCGGTGCGAATGACGATGCAGGTCGTCGCCAGACCCGAGGGGTGGGAAATGGGACGATCCTCGATGGCAATCACTTCGCCGGAGCTGGAGGCATGCACGGCCGCGCTGAAGCCACCACTGCTGTCGGCGATGCGTTGACCGGCCAACACCCGATCGCCAACCTGCACCACCGGACGTGCGGGAGCGCCAATATGCATATTCAATGGCAGTACCAGTTCGGCGGGCAGAGGACCCTCTGCCAACGGCTGGCCGAGCGATTGTGTCTTGTTTTCCGGGGGGTGAATGCCGCCGTGGAAATTCCAGATTTGTCTCATGCCGCGCGATCCTGATGGTCGCTGGCAATGAGGTCCCCGGGACGCAGATTTTTTACCAGCTCGCGACTGCTGGGAGGCAACTTCCAGCGCCATTCAGCCAGGCCTTCCGCCACCGGAATCATGTCGATGCAGTCGACCGGGCAGGGCTCGACGCACAGGTCGCAGCCAGTGCACTCACTGGTGATTACCGTATGCATCTGCTTGGCCGCACCCAGAATGGCGTCGACCGGGCAGGCCTGGATGCACTTGGTGCAACCGATGCAAAGGTCCTCGTGAATATAGGCCACCTTTTTCTGCTCGGATTCGACACCGTGCTCGGCATCCAGCGGTTTGGCTTCCACACCGAGCAAATCAGCCAGCGCCTGGATGGTTTGGTGGCCGCCGGGCGGGCAGCGATTAATATCGGCCTGGCCATCGGCAATCGCCGTGGCGTAGGGCTTGCAGCCTGGATAGCCACACTGGCCGCACTGGGTCTGGGGTAGCAACTGGTCGATCTGCGCGACCAGCGGATCACCTTCTACGCGAAAGCGCTCGGAGGCTGCTCCCAGGATAGCGCCAAAAGTAATAGCCAGGCCGGCGAGCGCCAGCACGGAGAAAATAACGGCGTTGTCGGTGATGAGGGCGATCACGACTAGACCAGCCCGGCGAAGCCCAGAAAAGCCAGGGACATCAAGCCAGCGGTAATCATGCCGATGGAGGCACCGCGGAAATAGACAGGCGCGTCAGCCACCGCCAGACGTTCGCGCAGGGCGGCGAAGAGTACCAGCACCAGAGAAAAGCCCACGGCAGCACCAAAGCCATAGAGCGCCGACTGATAAAAGTTATTAGCTTGGGCCGTGTTTTGCAGCGCCACGCCCAATACCGCGCAATTGGTCGTAATCAGGGGGATATAGATACCCAGAACGCGATACAGAATAGGGCTGGTCTTCTCGATAAACATCTTGGAGAACGACACCACAGCGGCAATCACCAGAATAAAGGCGATCGTGCGCAGGAACTCTATGCCCAGCGGCGCCAGCACCCAGGCATTCACCAGATAGGCGCAGGCCGACGCCAGAGTCAGCACAAAGGTGGTGGCCGCCGACATACCGATGGCGCTCTCGATCTTGGTGGAAACCCCCATAAAGGGGCACAGACCCAGGAACTGGACCAGCACGAAGTTGTTGACCAGGACGGCGCCGACCAGAATGACAAAAAACTCAGACATGGCGTGGTGTTAGGTGAGAAAGCGGCGCCATTATCGAACCTGCCCCGAGTGCAGGCAAGGTATATAAAATTAATATCAAATAACTAAAAGAAATAGAAATCACCGGATCGGCATGCCTGGTTCGGCGCCGCTCTCGGGGCTCAGCAGATAGAGTCCCTCACCTACACCAGCGCAAAGCACCATCCCCACCGA
>JAYQPQ010000095.1:0-742 GCA_038145405.1 Porticoccaceae bacterium
GTCCAGTTGCTCGTCGCTCAGGCGACCTTCAAGGTAGGAGCGCGCGTAAATACCGGGTGAGGAGTGGCCCTGATAAAATACCAGATCACCCAAGCCCTTGTCGTACCCGCGGAAGAAATGGTTCATGCCGATTTCATAGAGGGTCGCCGAGGAGGCAAAGGACGACAGGTGTCCGCCCAGACTACTGTCGCGCACATTGGCGCGCATCACCATGGCCAAGGCATTCCAGCGGATCAGCGAGCGAATGCGTCGCTCCATAAAAAGGTCGCCCGGCATGGGTTGTTCCGCGTCGGCGGGAATGGTGTTGCGATAGGGCGTGGTCACCGCCGAGGGCATGCGTACGCCCTGATCGCTGGCCAGGCGAGCTAATTGTTCCAGGAGGTAGGCAGCGCGGCCCTTGCCAGCGTGTTTGATTACTGCTTCAAGTGCGTCTTTCCACTCGCGGGTTTCCTGAGAATCCGTATCTTTCGACACAACTACTCCTCTAAATTGGTGCCTGGGGCCATATGATCGCCAGAAGGGATTGAGCAGGGAGACCGGGCGACGTTGCCAGCGACAACTCTATCTCCCATGGATCAGATTTGATCATACCGTAACTGGGCTGTAATTTGATGTCCAAAGCTTATACATCTCTGTTGTGAACTGCGGAACCCGTTGGGGCTTGCGCTGTCCCATATAGCGCCTGATTTATTGCTAGACTGCTGCGACCAACAGGGACCCGGAAACCAAGAGACCCGAAAAG
>JAYQPQ010000095.1:752-3541 GCA_038145405.1 Porticoccaceae bacterium
CCCTACAGCTACCTACCCCTAATCGCCCGCTCTGTCTGGCTGACTGCAATCCTGTGCTGCTGGGCTGTTACCAGTCAGGCACAGCCGAGCCAGATCGTGCTACCCAACCTGGGCAACTCCGACCTGGCGCTGGTGTCAATTGACGAAGAGGAGCGCCTCGGCGAAGCCTGGCTGCGTTCTTATCACAGTCGCACTCCACTGGTACGCGATTATCTCTTGCAGTCCTACATGGAGGGATTGATATTTCAGTTAGCGCCCTACGCCAACCTGCCCTACGAGGACATCGACGTTCTCGTGGTCGACAGCCCCACCATCAACGCCTTTGCCGTGCCCGGTGGCATTGTTGGCGTCAATAATGGCCTGCTCATTTATGCTGAAACCGAAGATCAATTGGCCTCTGTGCTCGCGCATGAATTGGCGCACCTGAGCCAACGTCATTTCGCCCGCACTATGGCTGTGCAGCAGCGCAGCGGCATCGCCGCCATGGCAGGGCTTCTGGCTACCATCGTGATCGCCGCCACAGCCGGCCCGGATGCGGGCGTCGCCGCCATGGTCGCGGCCCAGGGCGCAACAGCCGAGTCGCAACTGCGCTACAGCAGGCAGAATGAGCAGGAGGCGGACCGGGTAGGCCAGGAAACTCTCTTTCGCGCTGGGCACGACCCCGCAGCAACGGTGAAAATGTTCGAAACCATGTACGAACTAACTCGCCTGTCGGGATCGCGTACGCCGGAATACCTGCTGACACACCCCTTGCCGGAGTCGCGCCTCAACGACACTGCCAGCCGGGCGGCGCAGTACCCTAGCCGCTTCTATCCGGTCAATCAGACCTACCAGCTGCTGCGCACCCGGGTACAGGTGGCCAACGCAACCCGCGCCGAAGATGCCTTGCGCACCTATTCGCAACGACTGGAAATTTCACCCAGCAATATCACCGCAGGCTACGGTTATGCCCTGGCATTGCGTCGTGCTGGCCGACTGGAGGAAGCCTATGTGACCATGACGGCATTGCGCGCGCGCGAGCCGGGCATGATTCCTCTGCTCATCTCGGAAACCGACATCTTGCTCGACCAGCGCCGACCCGACCAGGCAGTACGCTTGCTGCAGGATGCGCTGCGTCTGCGGCCGGGTGATCATGCACTGACCATGCAGCTGGCGCTGGCGCTCAACCGCGACAATCGTCACGACGAGGCCGCTCGCCTGCTAACCCTGCACAGTCGCGCGCGTGAGCGCGATCCGGTGGTCTGGTATGAATTGGCGGAAACTCGTGGGCTGGCGGGGGACATCCTCGGCGTACATCTGGCGCGTGCCGAGTACTTCCTGCGGAGTGGTCAGTTCGGCAATGCCATCCAACACCTGCGCCTGGCCATCGACATGCTCGACGACAACCCCATTGAGCGGGCTGTGCTGGAAGAGCGCATCAACCAGGCTTACCGACAACGCGAGCAGTCGGCGTTTTAATTCGTTAATCGCCGCTGAGACGCTGGGCGCGAAAATTCAACATGCGCTGCAGCGAGCGATTAGCCTGTCGGGAGATTTCCCGGTCAACCTGTATCTCGCGCGAGTCCGGCTGATCAAACAGATCGGCCAATTCTTCCAGCGTGTTCATGGCCATCCAGGGGCAATTGGCACAGCTGCGGCAGGTGGCGCCCTGTCCCGCAGTTGGGGCAATGATGAGCTCCTTATGCGGCACGGCCTGCTGCATCTTGTAAAAAATTCCCTCGTCGGTGGCCACAATCATGCGCTGGTGCGGCAGATGACCGGCAGCAGCTATCAGTTGTGAGGTGGAGCCAACGGCGTCGGCCAACGCAATCACGCTGGCTGGCGACTCGGGGTGTACCAGAATCGCCGCATCCGGATAAAGCGCACGCGTCTCCAGCAGACGTTGGCTCTTGAACTCCTCGTGAACGATGCAGCTACCCTGCCAGAGCAGCATGTCGGCATCGGTCTTGCGCTGCACGTAGTCGCCCAGATAGCGATCGGGAGCCCACAGAATTTTCTCGCCCTGGGCATCCAGATAATCCACTACCTCCACGGCAATACTTGAGGTTACCACCCAGTCAGCGCGCGCCTTTACCGCGGCTGAGGTATTGGCGTACACGACCACGGTTCGATCTGGATTGGCATCGCAAAAAGCACTGAATTCATCGATCGGACAACCCAAATCCAAAGAGCAGGTCGCCTCGAGATTGGGCATCAAAACGCGCTTTTCCGGACTGAGAATTTTCGCCGTCTCGCCCATAAACTTCACACCGCACACGATCAGGGTTGCGGCGTCGTGCTGGTGGCCAAAGCGCGCCATTTCCAACGAATCGGACACACACCCACCGGTCTCTTCGGCCAGCGCCTGTAACACAGGATCGGTGTAGTAATGGGCAATCAGGACGGCGCGGTGCTCGATCAGCTGCCCTTTGATGCGCTCGATCAGGCGCTGGCTTTCCTGCTCGCTCAATGGCGACCGCTGCGCCCGCAGCTGCAAGGCGAAGTTGAGCTTTTCCTTGAGTTCGATCTGACTGGATGGCATGAAACTAGTGGAATAAAGAGTGGCGCTATTTTACCTATTTATGATGGCGAATTACGCCTGCAGGCTAGCCAAATTGCTGGGCTGGATTCATGTGCGCTGGATTACTCGGGCTAACGCCCTCGCCTTTCGGGTCGGCGCCTTCGGCACCGATGTCTCGACACTTTATCGAGTGCCTCGGCACGACCAGCTGCTGGTTCGAACCCTGCAATAATTCGCCAAATAAAAAAGCCTCCCTTGTGGAGGCTTTGCTATTTGGTGGGTGTGTGAC
>JAYQPQ010000096.1:0-3379 GCA_038145405.1 Porticoccaceae bacterium
TTGCGCAGCAACCTCTCCGATATGGCTGCCATGGGCGCTGAGCCGCGCTGGTTTACCCTGGCGCTAACACTGCCCGCGGCCGACCCTGCATGGCTGCAAGCCTTTAGCGAAGGTCTGGCGCGCGAATCCACTCACTGGAAAGTCGATCTGGTCGGCGGCGACACCACGGCGGGAGATCTCTGCATCAGTATCCAGATGATGGGCGTGGTGCGCGACACCTTACTGCGTCGCTCCGGCGCTCAACCGGGCGACCTGGTAGTAGTTACGGGCACCCTGGGCGATGCGGCGGCCTATATCGTGGCCTTGTCGCGCGACGATCTGCCGACCGAAGCCTTTGCCGAGCGCTTCTGGTATCCGCAACCGCGTATCGGATTTGCCCGTGCTGCCGCACCGATGGTCCACGCCGCCTGCGATATCTCCGATGGTCTGGTCGCCGACCTCGGCCATATCTGCCGCGCCAGCAGCCTGTCGGCGCGAGTGGAATTGGAGACTTTGCCGCTGTCGCCCGAATTGCGCCAGCACTTTGGCGCGCGCGCGGTCGAACTGGCGCTGAGTGGAGGCGACGATTACGAGCTCTGTCTGGCGGTGGCGCCAGAGCACTTCGATGCGTTACAGCAGCTGGCTCAGCAGCACGGCCTGAGCTTGACCGCCGTGGGGCAGCTGGCCGAAGGTAGCGGTGTCAGCTGTATTGGTGCCGATCAGGCATCCTATCAACCGCCAGCCGGATACCTGCATTTCTCATGAAACACCCTTCGGTTCCTCTGCGCCTGCTCGCCGACCCCGGCCATTTTCTGGCCCTGGGTTGCGGCTCAGGCCTGCTGCCGCCCGCGCCCGGTACCTGGGGCACGGCGCTGGCGGTACCGCTGTGGTGGGCCCTGTTGCGGCCATTGCCGCTGGTGCTCTATGTGCCGTTGCTGGCTATGGCGATCGGTCTGGGTATCTGGTTTTGCGGGCGTACTGCTGCTGCGCTGGGCACCGAAGATCATCCTGCCATCGTGTGGGACGAGTTTGTCGGCTTCTGGCTGGCCTGTCTGGCCTTGCCAGCCGGATGGTACTGGATGCTGGCGGCCTTCCTGCTGTTTCGTCTCTTTGATATCTGGAAGCCCTGGCCGATCCGCCAACTGGATCGGCGCCTGAAGGGCGGCCTCGGCATCATGCTGGACGATCTGGTGGCAGGGTTCTTCGCCTGGCTCTTGCTGCAGGCCAGCGCCTGGCTTCTGAGCGCTGCTACAATCAGCGCATAGCCGGGAGCCCCAACTTGACCATCCGCTTCGTCGAATCCTGTGACCTGCCGACCCCCTGGGGGTGCTATCGCCTGCATGCCTTTGAGGAGCCGGCCAACGACAAGGTGCATCTGGCACTGGCGCTGGGTGAATGGCAGCCATCGGATGCGGTGCTGTTGCGCGTGCACTCGGAATGCCTGACCGGCGATGCGCTGGGATCACAGCGCTGCGATTGCGGCTCCCAACTGGAAACCGCGATGCAGAAGATAGGTGCGGCTGGCAAGGGACTGATTCTCTACCTGCGCCAGGAAGGCCGAGGTATCGGGCTGCTCAACAAGATTCGCGCCTATGCCTTGCAGGATGCCGGTGCAGACACGGTTGAAGCCAATGAACAGCTCGGCTTTGGCGCCGATATGCGCGACTACTCCATCTGCAAGCCCATGCTGGACCATCTGGGCGTGCAGCGCGTGCACCTGCTCACCAATAATCCGCGAAAGGTAGCAGCACTGCAGGAACTGGGTTTCCAGGTAGAACGCCGAATTCCGCACCACACGGGTCAAAATCCGCACAACCAGATTTATCTGGAGACCAAGGCCGGCAAGCTCGGCCATCAGTTTGACTAGGAAAAGTGGGGTCAGATCAGACTTTTCTGTACCAACGCCAGAAAGCCGTCAAAAAAGTCCGATCTGCCCCCACTCATCCTAGTGCGCCTGCTTCGCAAACTGCGGTAAAGTCAGCGAATCCAACACCCAGATCTGCGCCGACTGGCACCACATCTGGGCCAGAGGACGCAGCTGATCGCGCTGATTGAGACAGCCGACCCGGATGGCAACTCCCGCCGGGTTTTCGACGTCATCCGACGAATAAATAGGCGTTCCGCAGTTTCCACAAAAGGCCTGGACGCGACGGTTGCCGCTTTCGGCGACCTTGATGTACTTCTTCGGCTGAGCGCCCTGCCACTCGACGGATCCGCCAAAGGCCACGACGCGAAAGGGTGAGCCCGACAGCGTCTGGCAATCGGTGCAGTGACAGACGAAGACCTTGGCCGGATCGATCTCAGCAGTGAATTTCACGTCGCCGCAATGGCACTGACCATCTACCTTCATCATGTCTGCGCTCCTCAAACAGGTTTCACTTTTGCCAGGGCGCCAGTTTGGTCGGCGCCAGCTGCAGTTTAAGGCGGCCGTGCACCGGTAGGCCATCCTGCCAGGGCGTTTCGGCTTCGCCGGCAATCAGGGGCAGCAGGTAATCCCTGGCTGCCTGGGTAATGCCAAAGCCATCTGCGCTGATGTAATTGCGCGGCAACATCTTCTCCACATTGGCCACCTTATCCAGTGGTGCTTCGACCAGATCCCACTGATAGGGCGACTGTGCTACACGGCGAATGGCCGGCATCAGGGCGTTCTTGCCGGCCACGGCATATTCCACGGCCGCCTTGCCCACCGCGTAGGCCTGCTCCAGATCGGTAGCAGAGGCCAGATGGCGCGCCGAGCGTTGCAGGTAATCGGCCACCGCCCAGTGGTACTTGTAGCCCAGACCCTCCTTGATCATGCACGCCAGGGTGGGCGCCACGCCGCCGAGTTGCTTGTGGCCGAAGGCGTCGACGCTGCCGGCATCGGCAAGGAAGTTGCCCTCGGCGTCCTGGGCACCCTCGGAGGCGACGATGATGCAATAGCCCTGGGATTCGACAGCGGCTTTGACCTTGGCCAGAAAATCCGTCTGATCGAAGGCAATTTCCGGAAACAGAATGACATCGGGATCGGCCAGGCCACCGGCGGCGGCAATCCAGCCGGCGTGGCGACCCATGGCCTCGAGAATAAAGACCTTGGTCGAGGTCTCTGCCATGGAGCGCACATCGGCCTTGGCTTCCAGCGTGGAAACGGCAATGTATTTGGCTACCGAACCGAAACCGGGGCAGTTGTCGGTGATGGGCAGGTCGTTGTCCACCGTCTTGGGTACGTGAATGGCTTGCAACGGATAGCCCAGACGCTCGGCAATCTGCGATACCTTGAGACAGGTGTCGGCCGAATCGTTGCCGCCGTTGTAGAAGAAATAACCGATGTCGTGTGCGGCAAACACCTCAATCAGGCGTTCGTACTCGGCGCGGTTGGCGTCCAGACAATTCAGCTTCTAGCGACAGGAACCAAAGCCGCCGC
>JAYQPQ010000097.1:0-3195 GCA_038145405.1 Porticoccaceae bacterium
GTGTCGAGCAGCGCCAGCCAGGCAGGTAGGTCGCCAAAACGATCCGGGCTCAATCCATGGCGAAAGTCCTGTGCAAGCTGTGCCAGCCAGGCATCGGCGCCGCGCGTTGCCAGCCAGTCGAACAACGGTTGCTGAGTCGCAAGCAACCTATCCAGTTGCGTCTGAGCTAATGCAAGGCGGTCGGTCGAGAGGCTGGCAGAGGTCAAGCGTTTATCCCGCGACAAAGGTGCGGAAATTATAGTCCCCTGCATCCGTTTGGATGCAGGGGAGAGGGAGTTTCAGATGGGCTTTTGGCGCCGCTATTCGTAGCGCAGTGCGTCGATAGGCTGTTGGCGCGAGGCCTTGAGGGCTGGGTAATAGCCGAAAAACACGCCGATCAGGGCCGAGAAGCCCAGGCTGAGGAGAACGATTCCCGGCTTGATCAGGGTGGCGGTGCCAAAGAAGTGGCTCATCACGTAGGTGGTGCCAAAAGCGATACCGATTCCAATGGCGCCGCCCAGGGCGCAGAGCGTAATGGCTTCGACCAGAAACTGGTTGAGAATGTCTTCCGGCTTGGCGCCGACGGCCATGCGCAGTCCGATCTCGCGGGTGCGCTCGGTCACTGACACCATCATGATATTCATAATGCCAATGCCACCGACCAGCAGACTGATCGAGGCCACAGCAGTCAGTAGGGTGGTAAAAATGCGCATGGTCTCGGTGCGGTTTTCGATCATGGCCGCCATGTCCATCATGCGATAAGGCGGTTCCTGATCAGCGCGTACATTCATGCGCTGGCTCAGGTAGTTGGAAATTTCGCCCATGACATAGTTCATATCGGCAGCTTCGGAAACTTTGACTTCAATGCTGCGCACATTATCTGGTGCGCGCTGGCTGATACCGGTGATGCGGGTACGCACGGTTTTCAGCGGCATGAAGATGACGGCATCCTGATCGGTGCCGCGCAGATCGGGACCCTTCTCCCTGAGCACGCCGATCACGGTGGCATTGAAGTTGTTGACGCGAATGGACTGACCGATCGGATCGCTAAAGCCGAACAGTTCATCGCGAATCATGGAACCGATGATGGCTACCTTCTCGCCGGAGGCCAGCTCCTGCGCAGTGAATTCACGACTGCCGGAAGCGGTTTCCAGATCCAGCTCCCAGTTGCCCGTGGAGAAGAAGGAATTGTCCACGCCCATAACGTTGGCAGCCCAGTTGAGGTTGCCGAACACCACCTGGGCATTGCCGCTGATGACAGGTGTTACCGCGTCGACTCCAAACACCTCGTTTTCGATTCGGTCGGCATCGGACGATTCGAGCGTTGCGTTTTGCGCCGTACCGCCGCCGCCGCGGTTGTTAAAGCTGCCGAATATCTGGATGACACTGCCACCCATGGAGGCGATTTGATCGTCTACCGCTTTCTGTGCGCCGGCGCCGATGGCGACCATGACGATTACCGCCGAGACGCCAATGATGATGCCGAGCATGGTCAGGAAGCTACGCATCAGGTTGAGGCGCAGGGCACGAATCGCAATACGGAAAAGCTTGATGATTTTCACGACCGGGTGCCTCTTTAGTCGTTGGTGGCAGCGCGAAGTTCGCGCTTGTCGATGTCGAGCGAATGCAGGTTCTCGGTCAGATCGTCGGACACCAGCAGGCCGTCGCGGAACACCAGCTGGCGCTTGGCGTAGGCGGCTACATCAGGCTCATGGGTGACCAGCACGATGGTGGTGCCCTGAGCATTCAGCTCCTGGAACAGGTGCATGATCTCCTCGGAAGTATGGGTATCCAGAGCGCCTGTCGGCTCGTCTGCCAGAATCATGACGGGGTTGTTCACCAGCGAGCGAGCGATGGCGACGCGCTGCTGCTGTCCGCCGGACAGCTGGGACGGATGGTGATCCATACGGCTACCGAGACCGACGCGTTCGAGACAGCGCTTGGCGCGTTCAGTCCACTCCGACTCATTGACGCGGGAATAGAGTAGGGGCAGGGTCACATTGTCCAGCGCGGTGGTGCGTGCCAGCAGATTGAACTGCTGGAAGACAAAGCCGATCTTCTCGTTACGCACCTCCGCCAGCTCGCGCGGCGACAGGTGGGAGACATCCTTTTCGTCGATAAAGACCTGGCCCTCGGTGACGGCATCGAGACAACCGATCATATTCATAAAGGTGGATTTGCCCGAACCCGAGGGACCCATGACGGCGACAAACTCTCCTTCGCGAATCTCGGCATCGACGCCTTTCAACGCCCATAGCGTCTCCGAGCCCATGGTGTAGGCCTTTTTGATGCCGCGCGTGCGGACGATCGCTTTGGCGTTCATCATTGACTGGTCATGGCTGCGCGAACGACGATCTGATCGCCTTCGTTCAGTTGGTCGGTTTGAATCTCGGTGTATTCCGCGTCGGCCAGACCCGTGCGCACAGAAATGGAGCGCAGCAGACCTCTGCCATCCATGACCCAGACCTCGCCGCGACCCCATTGCTGGACATCGCTGCCACCGGTAGCGCCTGCGCCGCCGCGACCGCCGCCCTGGGGCTGCTGGCTGCGGTACAGGTTGTACTGTTCTTCGCTCAGTACCAGCTTGAGTTCGTTGTCCATGCGCGATCGGATGTTGGCCATAGCGCTGTTGCCACCGGCACCTCCACCAAATCCGCCGCCGCCACCTCCACCTGGTCCACCAAAGGCCACTCCGCCGCCGTTGGCGGCAGCCATGGCCTGCATGGCTTGAGCTTGTTCGGCAAAGATGCGCTCGACTTCCTTGCGCTGTTGATCGGTCAGTTGCAGGCTGGTTACCAGCTGGCCGACACGATCACTCATGTTGGCGCCGCCGTTACCCGCCGTTGCCGTACTTTGTTCAGCGGAGATAGCAGACTCTGGTGGACGAAAGCGCAGGGCGGCATTGGGTACGCGCAGTACGTCGGTCTTGCTGCCGAGAATAATGTCGAGGTTGGCAGTCATGCCGGGCAGCAGGATTTCACCCGGGTTGGTGGCCGCGATGATGACCTTGTAACTGACTACACCGGACGAGGTGGTGGCCGCTTTGCGCACCTGCGAAATGGCACCGGTGAAGGTACGCTGCGGGTAGGCGTCGACGCGGAAGCGCACCGGCATGCCTTCGCTGATCTTGCCGATATCGGCTTCATCGATCGAGGCTTCGATCTGCATGGAGGAGAGATCCTGGGCCACCGCAAAGAGAGTGGGAATGTTCTGGTT
>JAYQPQ010000098.1:0-2968 GCA_038145405.1 Porticoccaceae bacterium
CCACATAGCTGAGCACATCGGCGACGCTGTCGCCCTCAACTTCCTTGACCAGCTGGAAGCGGCCCAGTTCGTCGACGCGCACACTGACCACGTGAGTATCACCCAGCAGGTTGTGCAGATCGCCCAGGGTTTCCTGATAGGCGCCGACCAGGAAAACACCCAGGTAGTACTCCTCGCCCTCACGCACATCGTGCAGCGGCAGCGTGGTCTGGATGCTGCCTTCGCAGACGAACTTATCGATCTTGCCGTCGCAGTCACAGGTGATATCGGCGATCACCGCACGCCGCGTTGGCTCTTCCTTGAGACGGTGGATCGGCATGATGGGGAACACCTGGTCGATGGCCCAGATATCCGGCAGCGACTGGAATACGCTGAAATTGCCGTAGTAGATATCGGCGAGGGAATCGGTCAGGCCATCAAAGTCGGCGGTCTCTTCCACCGAGCTGCCGCTGAGCTTTTTAATGCCGTGCATGATTTCCAGAAAGAAGTCTTCGCCCAGCGAGCGGTCGCGCAAGCCAAGCTGTCCGCGGCGGAACAGTTCGCGCAGCTCGTCGCGGTAGTAGACCGCGTCGTTAAAAGCTTCCTGTATGGTCTGCTCGCTCAAGGATTTCAGCACTTCGGCCAGGTTGGCCACGTGTTCGTGCGCATCGTCACCGGGCTTGGCTGGCAGCTTGTGCGCTTCAAAGCGGGTAACGTCCAGCACGTTGAAGAGCAGGATGGAACTGTAGGCCACCAGCGCCCTGCCCGACTCGGTGACAATAGTGGGATGCGGAATGCCTAGCGGGTCGAGCGTGGTCATGATGACCTCGACCACGTCCGTGCAATATTCCTCCAGTGAGTAGTTCTTGCTGTGGGTCTGGTTGGAACGGGTGCCGTCGTAATCCACCGCCAGGCCGCCGCCGAGATCCATATAACCCATGCTGGCGCCCTCGCCGATCAGCTCGGCATAAAAGCGACAGGCTTCCATCACGCCGGTACGGATATCGCGGATGTTGGGAATCTGCGAACCCAGATGCACGTGCAGCAGCTGCAGGCAGTCGATCATGCCGTGCTTTTTGAATTCGTCGATCAGGTCGATCAGCTGGGAGGGGTTCAGGCCGAAAATGCTGCGGTCGCCGCTGGTGGCATTCCAGTAGCCGCCGACGCGGGAAGCCAGCTTTACGCGCACGCCAATATGCGGGCGCACACCGGCGGTTTGGCTGCACTTGATCAGCAGGGGCACCTCGGCCGGCGTTTCCACCACGAAGAAAATCTTGTAGCCGAGTTTTTGCGCACCTAGCCCCAGGCGGATAAATTCCTCGTCCTTGTAGCCGTTGCAGATGATGTGGCTGTCCTTGGCTTCCAGTGAGGCCAAGGCGATCAGCAGCTCGGCCTTGCTGCCAGCCTCCAAGCCGTGGGAAAAGCGCGCGCCGAATTCGGCGATCTCGTCGATGACCTGGGACTGCTGATTGACCTTAATGGGGAACACGCCGCGATAGACGCCCTGGTAGTTGAGCGTTTCGATGGCGGTGGCAAAGGCCATGTTGAGTCGTGCGATCTGCTGGTCGAGCAGATTTTCGACCCGCACCAGAACCGGCATGGGCATGCCGCGATCATTCAGGCCCGCGACGATGTCGTGTAACGAGACGCGCGGACTGGTCTCCGAATCATCGATACAGATTTCAACTTCGCCGCTGGAACCGACGCGAAAGTGCCCCGCGCCCCAGTCGTCGATACCGTAAAGATCAGCAGATTTGCGGACGCTCCAATCAGTCATAGCAAGGCCAGTGAATCCCCGTTTCAGAGTCGCGAATGCTGCGCTTTACTGCCCCGGGTTTCAAGTTTTTTTCCGAGTTTTTTGGCCGGGAAAAGCCCTTCCCGGCATACCTGCGCGAGCCGCTGGCAATGTCGGCCAAGGAATGTGTTTTTACACCGCGCATCGGCTGATATAATTCGCCGCTTTTCGGCCCAACTGCTTCAGGAGCGCGATCGAGCTATGACGTTTGTCGTTGGAGAAAACTGTATCAAATGCAAGTTCACGGACTGCGTTGAAGTGTGTCCGGTGGACTGCTTTTACGAAGGACCGAACTTTCTGGTCATTCACCCCGATGAGTGCATTGACTGCGCGCTATGCGAGCCCGAGTGCCCGGCTCAGGCCATCTTCTCCGAGGATGAATTGCCGGCCGACCAGCACGCCTTCCTGGAACTGAATGCCGAATTGGCCGATATCTGGCCGAACATCACCCAGAGCAAGGCACCTCCCGCCGACGCCGACGAGTGGGACGGCAAGCCGGACAAGCTCAAACTGCTGGAACGTTAAAAAAGGGGCTGCGGCCCCTTTTTTATTTCGCTGCAGAAGGCTCTTGGCGTTCGGCCCGAATCACCTGCCGGGTGGGGCGTTCCACTTTGAATGAACTCTCGCCTTCGGCAAACAATAAATCTGAATTTTCTCCCGGGGGTTTTGCACCCCCGGAACCCCCGCCGGACGCGGTTTCTTGTTAGAATCCGCGCATTTGCACGAGATGGCCGCATGTCCTCACAGCCCACCCTGGAGCTCACTCGAGCACTGATCAGCCGTTCTTCGGTTACCCCGGATGATGGCGGATGCCAGCAGCTGATTGCCGAGCGCCTCAACGCACTCAACTTTCAGGTGCAGCATCTGCGCTTTGGTGACGTCGACAATCTGTGGGCAGTGCACGGAGAGCAGGGACCACTGTTCTGCTTTGCCGGGCACACCGACGTGGTGCCGGCAGGACCGGTGGGTCACTGGTCGTCAGCGCCCTTTGAACCCAGCGAGCGCGACGGCTACTTGTTCGGTCGCGGTGCTGCGGATATGAAAGGTAGTCTCGCCGCCATGGTCACGGCTACCGAGACCTTCCTCAAAACCCAGCCTCAACCGCCCTTCCGCATCGCCTTTTTGCTGACCAGCGACGAAGAGGGTGTTGCTCTGCACGGCACGCGCGAAGTGATGCAATGGCTGGGCCAGCGC
>JAYQPQ010000099.1:0-2718 GCA_038145405.1 Porticoccaceae bacterium
AACCTGCCCCGAGTGCAGGCAAGGTATATTAAATTAATATCAAATAACTAAAAGTAATTGAAATCACCGGATCGGCATGCCTGGTTCGGCGCCGCTGTCGGGGCTCAGCAGATAGAGTCGCTCACCTTCACCAGCGCAAAGCACCATGCCCTCCGATACACCGAAACGCATTTTGCGCGGCGCAAGATTAGCCACCACCACGGTCAGGCGACCGACCAACTGATCCGGCTCGTAGGCTGCGCGAATGCCGGAAAACACCTGACACTGATGATCGCCCAGATCGAGTTGCAGGCGCAGCAGTTTATCGGCACCTTCGACATAGCCGGCTTCGACAATGCGCGCAACGCGCAGGTCCACCTTGACGAAGTCGTCGATACTGAGGCTGGCGTCTTGGGTCGCATCCTTCATGGCAGAGGGCTCCTTTGCAATGGCCGGCTTGGCGGTGGGGGGCACTACGGCAGGTGCCGGCTTCACCAGCTCCTCGAGCTGGTTGATATCCAGGCGCTTGGCGAGGGGTTCAAAGGGCTCAATGCGATGATTCAACAAGGGCGTGATGGCACCATCCCAGCGCAGCTCGTCGCGTAGCAGACGACGCGCTTTGTCCGCCATCTCCGGCAGCACCGGGCTCAGATAGATCATTAGCACGCGGAACAGATTGATGGCGTCAGAGCATACCGCCAGGGCCTTGATCTGCGTCGCCTCGGACTTGGCCAGAGCCCAGGGCTCGGCCTGTGCGATGTATTCGTTGATATGGTCGGCCAGTTTCATCAGGTCGCGAACGGCGCGGCCGTATTCGCGCTTCTCGTAGCACTCGGCCACGCTCTCGCCGAGAATGACGGCCTGTTGCCAGAGCGCCTGGTTATAGACGGCGTCCGCCAATACTCCCTGATTAAGGCGCTGCACAAAGCCCGCGCAGCGCGAGGGAATGTTCGCCAACTTGCCGACCAGATCACTGTTGATGCGGTTGATGAAGTCTTCCAGGTTAAGGTCGATGTCCTCAACGCTGCCATTGAGTTTGGTGGCGTAGTAGTAGCGCAGGGGCTCGGCCTCGAATACCTTGAGCCAATCGGAGGCATTGATAAAGGTGCCGCGCGACTTCGACATCTTGGCGCCGTTGATCGTGAGAAAGCCGTGGGCAAAGATACCGCTGGGCAAGCGCAAGCCGGCCGCCTGCATCACGGCCGGCCAGAACAGGCCATGGAAATTGATAATGTCCTTGCCGATAAAGTGGTACAGCTCGGTGTCTGCGTCCTGCGACCAGAAGGCGTCAAAATCCAGCCCCTCGCGCTCGCAGAGATTTTTGAAGCTGGCCATGTAGCCTATGGGTGCATCAAACCAGACGTAAAAATACTTGCCCGGCTGATCGGGAATCTCAAAGCCAAAATAAGGGGCGTCGCGGCTGATATCCCAGGCTTGTAGCCCGGCGCTGAGCCATTCGCGCAGCTTGTTCGCCATCTCATCCTGCAGGGCGCCGCTACTTAACCAGCTATCCAGCAAGGCTTGGAAATGCGGCAGCTCAAAGAAGAAATGCTCGGATTCCTTTTCAATCGGTGTGCTGCCGGAGTAGATCGATTTCGGCTCGATTAGGTCCAGCGGCGCATAGGTGGCGCCGCAGACCTCGCAGTTGTCGCCGTATTGGTCGGGCGATTTGCAGCGCGGGCAGGTGCCCTTGATAAAGCGATCGGCCAGAAACAGCCCGCGTTCGGGATCATAGGCCTGGCGGATGATGCGCGAGCTGATATGGCCGGCATCGCGCAGGGTGCGATAAATGCCTTCACTCAACACGCGATTCTCGTCCGAGTGAGTCGAGTGATAGTTGTCGAAAGCGATGTCAAAGGCGGCGAAGTCGCGCTGGTGTTCTTCGCGCAACCGCTCGATGAGGGCCTCCGGGCTAATGCCTTCACTTTCCGCGCGCAACATGATGGCGGTGCCGTGGGCGTCGTCGGCACAGAGGTAGTAACACTGGTGCCCGCGGGTCTTGTGGTAGCGCACCCAGATGTCAGTCTGGATGTATTCCACCAGGTGCCCAATGTGGATGGCCCCATTGGCATAGGGCAGGGCGGATGTGACCAGGATGCGTCTGGAACTCATGGAAAATTCAATCGGTTAGAAGGCCCGCAGAATAGCGATTTTTGGCCCTGAATGACAGGCCAAAGGCCAATCAGGCCGTGGTTTTGCGCAACTGAAAATCGAAAATCAGGGGCAGGTGATCGGAATGCTGGACGGCTGGAATTTCCAGCTTTTCCGGGATTACACCCGGGGAGTGAAAGATAAAGTCGAGTTGGCGTCGAGGAAGATGGCTAGGATGGGTTGGCAGGTTGTCCAGATTGGCCGTATGCAAGCCCGTTCGTTCGAGAAACTGGTGGTACTCGCGCGGCCCGAAAAAGGTGTTGAAGTCACCCGCTACGATGACGGGCTGGTCGGAGCGTCCAACCAGGTAGGCCAGATGATCAAGCTGGTGCCGACGGGTACGGTAGCCCAGGGAAAGATGCACCAGAAAGATGCGCAGGTCCGGCAGCGCCAGTTCGATGATCAGCCGTTTGACCCCGTGCGCAAAAAAATGGAACTGGCCGTGCTCGATGTTGTGCCGGGTAATTATGGCGTTGCCCTGATTGCGAAACAGCGGAATACGCCGGTTAACCGAGGCGCCGTGGTATTTGCATTCGTGGATGTGATCGCAGCCCAGCGATTCGGCAATGATCTCGGCCTGGTTGCGAC
>JAYQPQ010000100.1:0-2506 GCA_038145405.1 Porticoccaceae bacterium
CCCCCATATCTTCTGGAATCAACGCTGTCTGACATGTCCAACCCCATCCATCTGACCGTCGCTGCCGTGATTTGCCAGGATGACCGATTCCTGTTGGTCTCCGAGCAATCAGCCGATCTGCTCGTCTATAACCAGCCAGCCGGACACGTCGAAGCTGGCGAACACCTGACCGATGCCATGCTTCGCGAAGCGCGCGAGGAAACCGGCTTTGATATCGAATTGCTCGGCGTGATTGGACTCTCAACCTACACCTCGGCCGCTGCGCAGATTACCTACTATCGGGTGAGCTTTGCCGCCCGACTGATGTCTGACCAGCCGAGCCACGCCACCGACCCCGAAATACTCGGCACCCATTGGCTGACATACGAACAGCTCTGTGCCCTGGCCAACTTGCGCAGTCCATTGGTACTCAGCGATGTCGAACGCTTTCGCAAAGGCGAAATTTATCCCTTGGCCCTGATCAAGGAATTCCCAATGGAAAGCAGCCACCCATGACACCCGCAACGCGCGTCATCGTCGGTATGTCGGGTGGCGTGGATTCTTCGATCAGCGCCCATCTGTTGTTGCAGCAGGGTTACCGGGTGGAAGGCCTGTTCATGAAGAACTGGGATGAGGACGATGGCACCGAATATTGCACGGCCATGACCGATCTAGCGGACGCCCAGTCCGTGTGCGATCGCCTAGGTATCCGCTTGCACACTGCAAATTTCGCCGCCGAATACTGGGATAGCGTATTCCAGCACTTCCTTGCCGAATATCGTGCGCATCGGACGCCCAACCCGGACGTGCTGTGCAACCGCGAGATCAAGTTCAAGGTCTTTCTCGACTACGCCGATGCACTAGGAGGCGAATATATTGCCACCGGCCATTACGCTCGCACCCAGCAGCAGGAAAATCAAACCTGGCTCTTAAAGGGATTGGATCGCAACAAAGACCAGAGCTATTTCCTGCACCAGGTCCCCGAAGCCGCCCTGCGGCGCACCCTCTTCCCGCTTGGCGAGCTGCACAAGCCCCAGGTGAGAGCCCTGGCAGCGCAACTCGGACTAGTGAACAAGGACAAGAGGGACAGCACCGGCATCTGCTTTATCGGGGAGCGTCGTTTTGCCGACTTTCTCAAAACCTACCTGCCGGCCCAGCCCGGCGAAATGCGCAGTTGGAAAGGCGATTACCTGGGCCAGCATCAAGGCCTGATGTATTACACCTACGGACAGCGCCAGGGGCTTGGAGTGGGCGGAGTAGCCGGCTACCCCGAGCAAGCCTGGTATGTGCTGGAGAAAAACATCCAGGACAATATCCTGGTGCTCGGCCAGGAAGGGGATCCCGGCCTCTTTCACCAGGCCCTTGAAATGCGCGACCTAGTCCTGATCAACTATCCTGATCCCCCATCCCAGTTTCGATGCCAGGCAAAAACACGCTATCGCCAGCCGGATCAAACCTGCCAGGTAAACTACCAGGCTAAATCCAGCAACTGGCGCGTCGACTTTGCACAACCGCAGCGCGCCATTACGCCGGGGCAATACTTGGTTCTATATGATGGTGACCACTGCCTGGGTGGCGGCGTAATCGAGACTCGCTTGTGATGTTTTGGGGTAGCGCTCCTGAGGCCGATCGCATCCTGGCACTGGTCGGGCTGGCACAGTCCATTGCTACGGTAGACAAGCTCGCGGTGGAGGGGCAAGTCGACGAGACTCAATTGAGCCCTTGTTTGCGGGCGTTTTTCTTACGCCGGCCTGCCGATCTTGAGACGTTTTTTGCCGACACCCGCCAGCTTCAGCCAGGTATTACGCAACTCCAAAGGCTACTCGCCAACAGCCCCGGGGAGACCGAAAAAAGACAACTTCGTTACCTGCTGCAGCTCCAGTATCTGGGCCAGCAGATGAGCAAGCGGCAGGACATGATGGACGTCATCGCGGCGGGCATCGATCGCCTGGAGCAGCAACGCGAGAGCCTGACCCAGCCGGAATTGCTGCGGGAAATGGGCGAGTTGTACCAGCGCACCCTGTCCAAGTTGAGCTTCCGCATTCAGATCCAAGGCCAGCATGGCTACCTGCGCGATCCGCAAACTGCGAGCACTATCCGCGCTATACTCTTTTGCGGCATTCGTTTCGCCTCTCTTTGGCGCCAGCGCGGCGGTAGCCAAATCGATTTTCTGCTGCGCAAGCGCCAGATGAGGCGCATTATTGGCGCTCTGAGCCAAGGCCACTGACCCAACCAACCCGAGGAGACTCTCCGCCCGTGACCCCTCTCAGCGAACTCACTGCCATTACCCCTTTGGACGGCCGCTATCGCGCCAAGACGGGCGAACTGGGACGGATTTTCAGTGAATTTGGGCTTATGCACGCTCGGGTTGAGGTGGAGATTGGCTGGCTTGTCGCTTTGGCCGAAGAATCCGCCATAACCGAATTACCGTCCTTTAGCGCCGCCGCCAAGAAAAAGCTGGGGCGCCTGGTGGAGCAGTTCGACCTGACTGCAGCCCAGCACATCAAGCATATCGAGCGGACCACCA
>JAYQPQ010000101.1:0-2434 GCA_038145405.1 Porticoccaceae bacterium
ATTGCGTCGGCGTCCTGCGCCGAGAGCTTGTTGCGACTCACGAGTTTGTCGAGCTCGCGGCGAAATATCTCCATGGCTTTTTGCGCAACGCCAGTTATGGCGTCGTAAAGCAACACCTGATGCCCGGCCGCCGCGGCTACCTGCGCTATGCCGCGGCCCATGGCTCCGGCGCCAACGACAGCGATCTTTTGCTCAGGACGAAGCGCGCCGGCGCGGTTCATTGATTGCCTACCTCGTTGAATCTGAAAAGTCGTGCCGCATTGTCGACAAAAATCTTCTTCTCAATGACAGCGTCCGCAATCCAGTCCTGCGCCAAATGTAGCAGATGACTCACATCCGGTTCTTTGCCCTGCATGCGAATAAAAGGCCAGTCGGAACCCCAGACTATCTGATCCGGGTTGGCTTCGATCAGCGCTTCAGCAAAAGGCCGTAGGTCGGCATAGTCCGGTGCCGCCATGGAGCAACGGCTCACTGACAGCTTGACCCAGATACGCCCTTCGCGCAGTAAGGCCAGCAGTGTCTGAAAGCCAGATTCCTCGTGCCCCAGGTTCACGTCCAGCATGCCCATGTGCTCGATGACCAATGGCAGTTCCGGTTCCAGAAGCTGGTCCATCGACCGCATCAGATCCGGCATTTTGGCCCAGACGTTGATCGACCAATTCAGAGCGCGCATGCGCGAGGCAAGATAGGCAATCTGATCAAAGCCCACGGCACCGGGCCGCGGTTTACCAGACGGCATGGGTGCTTCAACAAAACGTAAGCCCACCACGCCAGCATCACTGAGCTTTTCCAGTTCCGGCTCCGGGATATCAGACCGCGCTGCTGCCACCCCTCGGATGGCGCCACCGGATGTCGCCAACGCATCCAGCATGATCGCCACGCTGCAATCCTGCTGACTCGGTTGGACCAGAACCCCACGCTGCACGCCAGCCAGCGCCAGCATTTGCTGATAACTATCCAAGGGTGCCAGCGGTATGGGGAAATCCGGCGGATAATCCAGCGGATACTGCGTAAAGGGGCCAAAAATGTGGCAGTGCGTATCGCAGGTTCCCGCTGGCAGGGACCTCGCATTTGCAGACGGCATAACCGATGGAATAAACGCCAATTCAGCCATTGTTCATGCGTTCCTCTGACCCAGACACCTGTGCCGGTGGCAGGGGTGTCGGCCGCAACCGGCTCGTTTCTGCAGGAAGATCTAGGGGGCGCGCATGCTCGCTCTCGGGCACTGGCACCTGATGCACGTTCAAGGTCATGGCCACCATGCTGTAATAACCAATCACCGCGGTCAGCTCGACCAACGACACATCGCCCAAGCGACTATGCAGATCGTCGTAAAGCGCATCACCAACCTGACCGAACTCCAGCAGCTCGCGCGTGAAATCGTAAATTCGCGCTTCCAGCGGGTCGTCAAATTGAGGGGGCTCGGCTTGGCGAATCGCCTCGATGACACTGGGAGACAAGCCCGAATCAGCGGCAATGCGCGCATGAATCATCCATTCGACCTGGCTGTTCCAAAACCGACCGGTGGTGATGATGGCCAATTCCGTAAGCAGTGTCGGAAGGTTCGCCTGAAAGCGCAAAAATTCACCCAGAGATTGCCAACGATCGGCCAACTCGGGCGAATGCAATGCCACGCGCAGCGGACCCACCACCTTGCCGCGCTTGCCGGCCACAATCTTGTCATACACCGCGCGTTGCGCCGCACTGAACGCCGTCGGGTCGACCATGGCGATGCGCTCTTTCGCGCTGTTATTCCGGGATCGATCAGATGACATGCTTGCCTCGCAACTCCTCAATTTGAGACGCATCCAGGCCCAACTCGACCAGGACTTCCTCTGTATGCTGACTCAGCAGAGGTGGCGCACGATCAAAGTGCAACGGGGCATTGCGGAAGCGCATCGGACTCACCACCTGGGGCACCTTGCCAGCCAAGGGATGATCCAGCTCTCGAAGCATTTGTCGATGCTGCACCTGCGGCTCCTGGAAAACGTCCGGGATGCTATTGATAGGACCCGAAGGAACCCCTGCGGATTCCAGGCGAGCCACCCAGCTTTTCATGTCGTCCGTGCTCAAGCGGTCGACAATAATTTCATTGAGCGCAGCCAGATTGTTCACGCGCCCGGCATTTAGCTTGAAGCGTTCATCCTCCGCCAGTTCGGGACGCCCCAGCTGTTCAGCAAACTTCACAAACTGTCCGTCGTTACCAACGGCGACGGCGATAAAACCGTCGCGGCATGGATAGACATTCTGGGGCTGAATATTGGGATGGCTATTACCGTTGCGCTTGGGTGTCTTGCCCGAGATCAAGTGATTCATGGCCTGATTGGCGAGAAAGCCCAATTGCACGTCGAGCATAGCCAGATCGATATAGTCGCCCTCGCCCGTCTCAGCGCGGCGCGCCAGGGCGGCGAGAACGGCAACCGCGGTATACATC
>JAYQPQ010000102.1:0-2261 GCA_038145405.1 Porticoccaceae bacterium
CGCAATAGTGGCGCGGATAGTGCCTGTTGGCGCTCTCGATGATCTGGCCGAGTGCGCGCTGGCGATTGAGGTCATTGTCGAGAACCTGCAGGTGAAAGCCGAATTGCTGCAGAAACTCGAAGGCCTGCTCGGTGGCGACAGCATTCTGGCCACCAATACGTCATCGCTCTCCGTTACCGAACTGGGCCGCACCTTGCGGCGACCGGCCCAATTCGCCGGTATGCATTTCTTCAATCCGGCCACTGTGCTGCCACTGGTAGAGGTGGTCCAGGGAGCTGCAACCGACCCTGCCGTGGTGGCGTGTCTGACCGCAACGGCAAAGGCCTGGGGCAAGGTTCCCGTGACCTGTCGCTCAACTCCTGGTTTTATCGTCAACCGTGTGGCGCGTCCTTTCTATGGTGAAGCGATGCGCCTGCTGTCGGAGCGGGCGGCGGAAGCTGTCGATATCGACGCCCTGATGCGAGACAGCGGTGGTTTTCGCATGGGGCCTTTGGAGTTAACCGATTTGATCGGTCAGGATATTAATTTCGCGGTAACCCAGACGGTGTTTGAAGGTTTTTTTGGCGATCCGCGCTACCAACCCTCATTGGTTCAGCGCGAGCTGGTTTTAGCAGGCCACCTGGGTCGCAAAACAGGCCGGGGCTTTTACCGCTATGTGGATGGCGTGGCACAGACAACGCCTGCTGCGGCCGCGCTTGAACCCAAACCGGATACCATTGTGGTATGCGGATCCCTGGGCCCAGCTGATGCCCTCGCCGAACTGGCGCAAGCTGTGGGAATTGCCGTTTCCCGCGAAGCAGGAGAGGGTTATATCCGGATCGATGAGCTCAAACTCTTCCTGACGGATGGGCGCTTGGCAACCCAAAGAGCGCTGACGGAGGGCAGGGTGGCGCTTTTTGATTTGGCATTGGATTACGTGCAAGCTGATCGTATCGGCCTGACCTTTGCCGATCAAGTGCCCGCAGAATTGCGCTGCAAGGCCATCGGCTTCTTCCAGGCCCTGGGCAAGAAAGTCAGCCTGGTCGAGGATGTTGCCGGCCTGGTGGTAATGCGCACCGTGGCCATGCTGATTAATGAAGCGGTAGACGCGGAATATTTGGCAGTTGCCAGCGCTGAAGACATCGAATTGGCCATGACCATGGGCGTGAACTATCCCATCGGGCTGCTGCAGTGGTGTCAGCAGCTGGGCGCACATCGCGTTCTGCAGGTCATGGAGAATCTGGCCCGTAACAGCTCGGACGGACGCTACCGGGCGTCGCCACTGTTACGACGCCGAGCCGCACTCGAGAACATGCCGTCAGCAGCAATCAGAGATAACCCATGACGACTTCCAGTCAGTCCCTGCCAGTCACCTGGAGCTGCGATGCTCAGGGCATCGCGACTATCCGCCTGAATCGCCCCGAGCGATTGAACGCGCTCAACCTGCAGGTAAAGCGCCTTATCGAACAGGCAATCGCCGAGCTCGAGGCCAATACGCAGGTTCGCGTGATTATCCTCACCGGAGAAAACGGGGTATTCGTGGCCGGCACTGACATCGCTGAAATGCGCGACCTGACGCCGGCTGAGCACGATAGCGAAAAAACCGGTCAGGTATTTCTCGCTCTGCGCCGCTGCCAAAAGCCATTGATCGCGGCGGTGGAGAAGTTTGCTCTGGGGGGTGGATTTGAGTTGGCGCTGGCCTGCGACCTGATTATTGCCGGCGACAAGACCCGTTTTGCCCAGCCCGAAATACGGGTAGGAATCATGCCGGGAGCAGGTGGCACCCAGGTGCTACTGCGCACCATCGGCAAGTATCGGACCATGAAGCTGGTTTTGACTGGTGAACAGATCGACGCACAGCAGGCTCTGGCAATGGGACTGATTTCTGAGGTTGTCGAATCGGACGGTGCCTATACGCGGGCTGTTGAGCTGGCCACCATTATTTGCGGCATGCCACCGCTGGCTGTGGCGGCCATCAAGCGTGTCGTCAATGAGGGTCAGGATATGCCTCTGACGGCCGCTCTGGAGAGGGAGCGTGCCGCCTTCAAGTCGCTCTTTGATAGCGAAGATCAGGTGGAAGGCATGCAGGCTTTTCTGGAAAAGCGCGCGCCAAAATACAAGGGCAAATAGTTCGGCTATTGCGGCTCGAGCTTCATATCGACGCGCACAATATCGCCACGATAGATGCCCATGGAAATCATCAGGATGCGACCCTTGGTGTCCACGGCGGTGCGGTACACCTGGGCAATGGGAGCATTGATCGGCAATTTCATCAGCTCGGA
>JAYQPQ010000103.1:0-2189 GCA_038145405.1 Porticoccaceae bacterium
CGACAGGGGTAGAGCTTGAAAGGAACCTTCCCCATGCGAGCCTATTCCGAGGCGCTGGAAAGCTACGGCGCAGTGCAAGTGATCACCGGCGTGGCGACTGCCAATAACGTCGAGCTGATTCAAATGTTGTTCGACGGCTTCTTGGACACCCTGATGCTCGCGCGCGGACACATCCAGAACAAGGCGATCGAAGAAAAGTCCAAGGCGCTGGCCAAGGCCGGTCGGATCGTGGTGGGCTTGCAGGGCGCTCTGGACTTCGAAAAGGGCGGCGAGCTGGCGCAAAACCTCAATGAGCTCTATGGCTACGTGCTGCGCCGCCTGTTCGTGGTCAATGCCCAGAATGACCTGGCGATCCTCGATGAGGTGCACGGCCTGATCAAGGAGGTCTCGCAGGCCTGGCAGTCTCTGCCCAGCCTTCTTAGCGTCAAGCCTTCTGGCGCGTATTCCAGCAACTGAGACTGGCAGCTAAATTCCGGGCAACACGGCCAAGCCTGACGCCCGGTAGCTTGTCCACACCGGTAGTCGTTGCAGGCCCCTCTGGGTTCCTGGACCAGGTCGACGTTCAGCGTCCGTAGAACCGGCGCACCGTATCCCAGGCCACCGCCTGCAGCTTCGCCGCGGTGGCCTGATCCACCTCGCCAAACGCATCGTAAGTATTCCCGACCGGGCTGCGGTCATAGATCGCCGCATAGGCGGTTGCCGCGGCTAGGTAGGTGCCATCCATCGACGGATGGCTGCCGTCGTACTCCTTGTGAAGCTTGAGATCCGGATGGCGTCGATAGGCCTCTTCAAATGCGAGGCCGACCGGAATGATCAGCGCATTGAGCTCATTACCCACCTGCAGATATAAGGCTTCAACCTTGCGAATCATCGCCGGGTCGGCAAGCTTGTGCGGTGCAACGTAGGCGTGCGACATGTACAGCGCCACCTTGCCGCCGCGCGCCTGAATCGTTTTTGAGGCCGCACGAGCGGCATTTAAGAAACGCTCTCGGTTCTTCTCGCTCAGGGCCGCCGCGCTGTTCTCGTTCAGGATGACCAGTTCAAACGGCTGTTTGATGCCGATCTGCCCGGGCGTGGTCAGCCAGTCGATATTGTGGTGATCCAGCCAGGCGCCGCCGATGGTCGCGGATTTGTACTGCAGTTTCTTGCCGAGTTCCGCATCGGCGGCAGCGACCATCCGGCGCAGATGGTTGTGCAGGCTGTCGCCATAGTAGATGTAGCTATTGCCAACCAGCAGCACACGCTGCGGATTTTTCACCTGTGGCGCGGTGACGGCTGGTGCGGCAGATGCGGACGCCCCGCAAATGGCCATCAGGGCGGTCAGGATCAGAGCGAGGATCTGCTTCATCGACTATTTCCTTTTGGGGAAAATCCACCAACGGGTGCGCTGCGCAGTACGCTCACCAGTGGCGGGTTAAAAACAAAATCCCCGGCCAGGTATGTAAGCACCTGCTAACCGGGGATTACTTGAATTCTTTGGTGGCCAAGGGCGGAATCGAACCACCGACACAAGGATTTTCAGTCCTCTGCTCTACCAACTGAGCTACTTGGCCATCTCCGACTTTGCAGCCGGCGCACTGTCGATCGGAGACCAGAACACCCGCGACGCGTGCATCGAGCGAAGGAGTATACGGCATAAGCACCCGATGTTCGAAATGCCACGGCCTGGCCTGATGCCGACTTGTTTCAGACTAGCACCAGGCATTCTCGTTCGGCTCAGTGGACCTTTTTTCGGCTGTTGGTGCGCGATTCAGGCTGCGGGTAGTTGCGGGTCGCCCTGACCAGGCGTTCAGCGATCTTCTCGCGCAGGGCATCCGGGGCGATCACCTCGACCAGTTCACCGTGACGCAGGATGTCCATCTCGAGTTCCGGCGACTCGGAATACGGCAGCGTCAATTCCAGGCGGCCGTCGGCCAGCCACTGCGACTGCTGCTGCGGATGCCAGACCTCCGCGCTGACCCAGCGTGCGGCATCGGGGGCAAAGCGCAGAACCGCCTGGCGCAGCTTGCGTCCGCGAAAGATCCCGTAGCCACTTCCCAGTTCCCGGTCGATTTCCGCCGGGCTCACGTTACGGGCCTTGCGGTCAATGACCCGGGCCTGCTGAATCGCATCGAGCGAAAAGATTCGCAACGCGTCGCTGCGATGGCACCAGGCGTCCAGGTACCAGGCGTTCCGATAGTGCACCAGTC
>JAYQPQ010000104.1:0-1869 GCA_038145405.1 Porticoccaceae bacterium
TGGCAGTTGCTGGAATACATTGACCACCTACATAGTGAGGCGGAGCAGCGTAATGGAAGAATGGGAAGACGAGGTAGCCCCGCAGATCGTCCTAAGCGAGAACGCCCAGCTGTGCAGCAGCGCCGTGGCTCTGGCGGCAGCGATTGATGTGTGCCGTGATCGGGAGGCGCGCAAGCAGCTTCAGCTGGCTTTGCGCTCGGTTGTGTGGCGGCTGAACCCGCCAAGAGGGGAAATTCATGAGTTCAGCAAAAAAGCAAACTGACGACGAGTTTGTAAACTTTATCCAGATATACGCCAACGACCCTGTAGTCTTTGTGCGCTCCGTGCTGGGGGCTGACCCTCTCCCGTGGCAAGAGGAGTTTCTAAGGGCTGTAGCGGCCAAGCAGCGGCGTATCTCTGTTCGGGCAGGCCATGGTGTCGGAAAGTCCACAGCCTGCTCATGGGCGCTTATATGGCATATGGCGACCCGTTACCCGCAGAAGGCAGTTGTGACGGCCCCTACCTCCGCCCAGCTGTTTGACGCCCTGTACTCGGAATTAAAATCTTGGGTCAATAAGCTTCCCCCGGCGTTGCGGGACAGCTTTGAGGTCTTCTCCGACAGAATCGTGCTGAAGGACGCACCGGAGTCCAGCTTTATTTCTGCCAGAACCTCGTCCGCCGAGCGGCCCGAGGCTCTGGCAGGTGTTCATAGTGAGCATGTGCTTTTGGTAGTTGACGAAGCCTCCGCCGTGCCCGAAGCTGTCTTCGAGGCCGCTGCGGGCTCAATGTCGGGCCACTCCGCATCGACGATACTTATCTCCAATCCGACGAGAAACAGCGGCCTCTTCTACAAGACCCATCACGATTTGGCGTCGGATTGGAAGCGGATGCACGTTTCGTGCTTGGACAACCCACTGGTGTCCGACGACTTTGTGCGGCAAATCAAGGCGACGTATGGAGAAGACTCTAACGCTTTTCGGATTCGTGTGCTTGGCGAGTTTGCTCTTGCGGATGATGACACGCTGATCCCGGCCGAGCTGGTGGATGGTGCTATTGGCCGCGACGTGACTGTGCCGATGAACGAGCCTCTGATTTATGGCGTTGACGTGGCAAGGTTTGGCACAGACCGGACTGCGCTGTGCAAGCGGCGCGGCAACTCCGTTTTGGACATCAAATCGTGGGGCGGTCTGGACTTGATGCAGACTGTTGGTCAGATCGTCAACGAGGCCAAGCAGGATGCGCCCGAGGAGATATGCGTCGATACGATTGGGTTAGGCTCAGGCGTGGCTGACAGATTGCGCGAAATGGGATATAATGTTAGAGATGTTAACGTGTCTGAGAGTTCAGCTATGAACCCTAACGCAGCCAAGCTCAGAGATGAGCTTTGGATCAGCGTGAAGGATTGGTTGGGCACGAAGGGCGTTAGGTTGCCGGACAACGAAGTGTTGCGGCATGAGTTGGTCGCACCCCGCTACACGTTTTCCAGCGTTGGGAAGCTGGTAGTGGAGTCGAAGGATAGTATGCGCAAGCGCGGTATGCGTTCCCCTGACTTGGCGGACTCTCTGTGCTTGACGTTTGCCAGCGCGGCAGCTGGCGTTGGCGGACGCGCCTTGGCTTGGAGGCCCGGGAAACCGCTGCGACGTGGAATTAGCGGAGTAGTTTGATGAAATGCCCCATTGCCACAAAAGACACGACAATTAACTTGCAGAATCGCGGCAAAGCGATTGCCAAGGCCAACTACGGGCCTATGGACCCAGAGAGCAAGGACGACAGCTTCTGGAAGGAAATGGCGTCCCAGTGGGAGGTATCCCCGGCCAAAGCGCGCAAGATGGTTTGCGGCAACTGCTCGGCTTTCAACCAGTCAGAAGATATGCTTGAGTGCATCGAGAA
>JAYQPQ010000105.1:0-1787 GCA_038145405.1 Porticoccaceae bacterium
CAGATCGTCCTAAGCGAGAACGCCCAGCTGTGCAGCAGCGCCGTGGCTCTGGCGGCAGCGATTGATGTGTGCCGTGATCGGGAGGCGCGCAAGCAGCTACAGCTGGCTCTGCGTTCAATTGTATGGCGGCTGAACCCGCCCAGAGGGGAAATCCATGAGTTCAGCAAAAAAACAAACTGACGACGAGTTTGTAAACTTTATCCAGATATACGCCAATGACCCTGTGGCCTTTGTGCGCTCCGTGCTGGGGGCTGACCCCCTCCCGTGGCAAGAGGACTTTCTGCGGGCTGTAGCGGCCAAGCAGCGGCGTATCTCGGTTCGGGCGGGTCATGGTGTCGGAAAGTCCACAGCCTGCTCATGGGCGCTTATATGGCACATGGCGACCCGTTACCCGCAGAAGGCGGTTGTGACGGCCCCCACTTCCGCCCAGCTGTTTGACGCCCTGTACTCGGAATTAAAATCTTGGGTGAATAAGCTGCCCCCGGCGCTGCGGGACAGCTTTGAGGTGTTCTCCGACAGGATCGTGCTGAAGGACGCCCCGGAGTCTAGCTTTATTTCTGCCAGAACCTCGTCCGCCGAGCGGCCCGAGGCTCTGGCAGGTGTCCACAGCGAGCATGTGCTTTTAGTGGTTGACGAAGCCTCTGCTGTGCCCGAAGCTGTCTTCGAGGCCGCTGCGGGCTCAATGTCGGGCCACTCCGCATCGACGATACTTATCTCCAACCCGACGAGGAACAGCGGCCTCTTCTATAAGACCCATCACGAATTGGCGTCTGATTGGAAGCGGATGCACGTTTCGTGTTTGGACAACCCATTGGTGTCCGACGACTTTGTGCGGCAAATCAAGGCGACGTATGGAGAAGACTCTAACGCTTTTCGGATTCGTGTGCTTGGCGAGTTTGCTCTTGCGGATGATGACACGCTGATCCCGGCCGAGCTGGTGGATGGTGCTATTGGCCGCGACGTGACTGTGCCGATGAACGAGCCTCTGATTTATGGCGTTGACGTGGCAAGGTTTGGCACAGACCGGACTGCGCTGTGCAAGCGGCGCGGCAACTCCGTTCTGGACATCAAATCGTGGGGAGGGCTGGATTTGATGCAGACGGTTGGCCAGATCGTCAACGAGGCCAAGCAGGATGCGCCCGAGGAGATATGCGTCGATACGATTGGGTTAGGCTCAGGCGTAGCTGACAGATTGCGCGAAATGGGATATAATGTTAGAGATGTTAACGTGTCTGAAAGTTCAGCCATGAACCCTAATGCAGCCAAGCTCAGGGATGAGCTTTGGATTAGCGTCAAGGATTGGCTGGGCACGAAGGGCGTTAGGTTGCCGGACAACGAAGTGTTGCGGCATGAGCTGGTTGCACCCCGCTACACGTTTTCCAGCGTTGGAAAGCTGGTAGTGGAGTCAAAGGATAGTATGCGCAAGCGCGGTATGCGTTCCCCCGACTTGGCGGATTCGCTGTGCTTGACGTTTGCCAGCACGGCGGCTGGCGTTGGTGGACGGGCTTTGGCTTGGAGGCCGGGTAAGCCGTTGCGACGTGGAATTAGCGGAGTGGTATGATGAAGTGCCCAATTGCCACCAAAGATACGACAATTAATTTGCAGAATCGCGGCAAGGCTATTGCCAAGGCCAACTACGGGCCTATGGACCCTGAGAGTAGGGACGATAGCTTCTGGAAGGAAATGGCATCCCAGTGGGAGGTATCCCCAGCCAAAGCGCGCAAGATGGTTTGCGGCAACTGCTCGGCTTTCAACCAGTCAGAAGATATGCTTGAGTGCATCGAGAA